>NZ_JBXAWK010000040.1:0-62275 GCF_057291755.1 Kitasatospora sp. UYEF31 | reverse complement strand
AGTCCTGGTCCACCTCGCCATAGCGATCGTCCTGGGCGGGACGAACCTGTCCGAGGCCGAGCAACTGGCCCTGCACCAACGCGGGTTGTTCGGCTGAGCACCGACCGGACCTCCGTGACCACAAGTCGCGGTTCTGAGGTGACGGAGGGCCAAGAACCCTGCGGCACCACAAGTAAATGAGATGGGCACAGCGCGGGACCAGGGCGCCCGGCAGGTCTGCAGAATCGAGACCGGCCAGGCACTCGGGCTGTTTGCGGACGGGTGTCGGGATAGGTGCGGAGATCCCAGCCGGGCTCAGGACATCAATCGGGCCAGGCGGATTCGCTTCAAACCCCGCAGCCCGATCAGCACACTTCCCGGGGCCACCTGAAGATCATTCACCGGGAGCGAGCATTCGGCGCCGAAAGAGCCTCCCGGACAAGGGTGTTCACACTAGGTGACCGTTCCTGCGCAGGCCGTCGGAATCGAGGCGGAAGCCCTGTCGATTCGACCGGTTTCGCTCTAGTGTCTGCCTCATTGATACACACTCGACATCTTGTGCACACATGAGGGAGTCGGCTCGTTCAGTGATGTTTGAGCTGATTGATATAAAATCTTCCACAAAGGTACGTTGCGGCGGGCCGCGCGACGTGGCCGCGATCCGATGTCCGGCGCCTGCCGAAGGCTTTGCGGGAACGGTTTCCCAAGACGCGCAGAACACGCTAGGAGTCACGACGTGACCACCATGAACGAGCAGCCCACCCCTCGGGGCACGCCTCTAGGCACATGGCGCCGCGGCCTCAAACAAGAGCGCGCGGTAAGGACCTACACCCAGATCCTGAACGCGGCGGCGGAGGCCTTCGCGCAGCGGGGGTTCTCCGCCGTCACGCTCCAGGACATCGCCAACCAGGCCGGCGTGACCAAAGGCTCGGTGTACTTCCACTACGCCAACAAGGAGGCGGTCGCGGCGGCCGTCACGGAGGAGTACTACGTCCGGCTCGGCGCCTTGGCCGACAAGATCCGGCAGAAGAACGCCCCTCCGCTGGAGACGGTGACCGAGCTGATCACCCGGACGACCGAGGCACTGGGTCACGACAGCACGTTCCAGGCCGCGGTGCGTCTGCAACTGGAGCTGTTCCTGCTCGACACCTGTCTGCCCACGCCGTTCGTGGACTTCATCAAGATCGTCACTGAACTGCTTCAGGAGGCCAGGGAACTGGGACATCTCCCCGCAGGCATGGATCCCGAAACACACGCCCGGGTCCTGGTCTCAGGCTTCCACGGGGCTTTGCAGATCTCCTGGATACTTAACAACTGGTCGGACGTCACCGAACGGGTCCAGGAGATCCTCGCCGCGCTGGTGCCCGATCGCCGCACCTTCCCCCTCCAGGGCTGAAGCCACGACCAGACAGGGGAGTCCGGCAAAGTCCTGACGGGCGTACGGCGGGCCCAAAGGGCGCCGAGGACTCCGCCGGCACCGTAACTCACCCTCTACTTCGGTATCCGTGAACGGGAGAGGCACCCGGCCGGGTACGTGATCCACGGAAATCAGCGAAGTCAGGAGCGTTGACTCCTGACTTCGTTTTTCGTAGCTTGATCCCACAGAGGCCGGCGGCCGAAGGGGATTGCTGTGAGTGCGCACCAGATCGACCCTGCTGAGGAAAACCCTTACCTGCTCGGGGTCTTCGCCCCGGTCCGCGCGGAGGTCACCACCGGGGACCTGGACGTGATCGGCGAGATCCCCCGCGACCTCAACGGCGTCTACCTCCGCAACGGCCCGAACCCGCGGTACGACCCGACCGGGCGCTACCACTGGTTCGACGGCGACGGCATGCTGCACGCGCTGCACTTCGAGAACGGCAAGGCCCGCTACCGGAACCGGTGGGTGCGCACAAAGGCCTTCGAAGCCGAGCGGAAGGCCGGGAACGCACTGTGGTCCGGCGTCATGGAGAACCCGCGGAAGAATCCGTTCGGCAACCACCACGGGCTGAACCTCAAGGACTCCGCGAACACCGACGTGATCGTGCACGCCGGCAAGGCGATCACTGCGTGGTACCTCTGCGGAGACCCCTACAGCGTTGACCCCCTCAGCCTGGAGACCCTCGGGGCCGAGAACTTCCTGGGCACACTCACCGGCGACATGATGGCGCATCAGAAGGTCGATGAGCGTACGGGTGAGATGTTCTGGTTCGACTACGGGCCGCGCCCTCCGTACATGCGCTACGGCGTCGTCGGCGCGGACGGCAAGGTCTCGCACACCACCGACATCGTGCTCCCCGGACCACGGATGCCGCACGACATGGCGATCACCGTGAACCACGCGATCCTCATGGACCTGCCGCTGTACCAGGACCAGGAGGCGGCCAGAGCCGGTCGGCACCGGGTCGTCTTCGACCGCGACATGCCCGCCAGGTTCGGCATCGTCCCGCGCTACGGCGACGGTTCACTGACCCGCTGGTTCGAGGCCAGGCCGTGCTACATCTATCACGTCGTCAACTCCTGGGAGGAGGGCGACGAAGTAGTCCTGGACGTATGCCGGGTGAAGAACCCGCACGCGGCTACGGAGGCGGCGACGCCGCTGGCCCGGATGCTGGCCGTCCTGCGCCTGGACGCGCAGCTGTACCGCTACCGGTTCAACCTCCGTACCGGCGTCACGCTCGAAGGCCCGCTGGACGACGCGAACACCGAGTTCCCATCGGTCGATCTGCGACAGATGGGCTACGGCTCGCGGTACGCGTACAACGTCCACATCTCCCCCGAGAAGACACTGCGCTTCGACGGACTGGTCAAGTACGACACCCAGACCGGCGGCAAGCAGCAGCACATGTTCGGCCCCGGCCGGTGGGGCAGCGAAGCGCCGTTCGCGCCGCGCGACGGTTCCAGCGGAGACGACGACGGCTACCTGGTGACGTTCATCCACGACGAGATCGAGGACCGCTCCGAGTGCGCGGTCTACGACGCGGCGGACATCACGGCGGGGCCGGTGGGCCGGGTGCTGCTACCGCAGCGGGTGCCGTTGGGCTTCCATGGGACGTGGGTGCGGATGGATCAGTTGCGTGGCGGTGCCGCGTGACCCGGGGGTCGAAGGGGGTCGTCCCCCTGGGGAAGAACAGTCATGGGACGTGGGTGCGGATGGATCAGTTGCGTGGCGGTGCCGCGTGACCCGGGGGTCGAAGGGGGTCGTCCCCCTGGGGAAGAACAGTCACGGGACGTGGGTGCGGATGGATCAGTTGGCGCGCCGATGAGTACGTACATCCTGGGTGGCGCGCGGACGGATTTCGCGCGGAACTGGACCAAAGAAGGCCTGGGCCTGGTGGACATGTTCGCCGAAGTGGTCCCGGCCGCTCTCACCGACGCAGGTGTGGACGCCGCCGAAGTCCACGTGGTGCATGTGTCCAATCTCGCCGCCGAACTGTTCAGCGGGCAGGCCCAGTTGGGCGGCCTGGTGGCAGCTGCCGTACCCGGCCTGGAGGGACTGCCGAGCGCCCGGCACGAAGCCGCCTGCGCCTCCGGGTCCGTTGCTGTGCTGGCCGCGGACGCCGAACTCACAGCAGGCCGCTACGACGTCGCCGTGATCGTCGGCGTCGAGCTGATGCGCAATGTGTCCGCACAGCGCGGCGCGGAGTTCCTCGGCAGTGCCGCCTGGGCCGGACGGGAGGCCGTCGGGGCCGCGTTCCCCTGGCCGTCGCTGTTCGCCGACGTAGCGGCGGCCTACGCGGACCGGTACGGGAACCTCGACACAGCGGTCCTCGGCGGGTTCGCGGAACAGGCTTTCGCCAAGGGCCGGAGTAATCCGTACGCCCAGACCCGGAGTTGGGACTTCCCGGCAGGCTCCTTCGGCGCGGACGACACCCTGAATCCGCTCGTCGAGGGGCGGCTGCGGAAGACCGACTGCGGGCGGATCACTGACGGGGCGGCGGCGATTGTCCTCGCTTCGCCGGAGTACGCGCGGCAGTGGGCGGTCAGACGAGGCGTCAGAATCGCGGCCGTTCCGGCGATCCAGGGATTCGGGCACCGTACGGCGACCATGTTGCTGGCGGACAAACTCAAAGCCAGGGACCCGGACGGCTACCTGTTCCCGCACCTGCGCGGGACGGTCACCGACGCCTGGCGGCGGGCCGGGATCGACGGTCCGGGAGACCTCGACGTGGTGGAGATGCACGACTGCTTCACCGTCACGGGGGTCGTGGCCTCCGAGCACTTGGGCCTCGCCGCACCGGGCACCTTCAAGCAACTCCCGGACAGTCCGGTGGTCAACCCCGGCGGTGGTCTGCTCGCCGACGGGCATCCGGTGGGGGCCACCGGCGTCCGGATGATTCTGGACGCGGCGCGGCAGGTCAGCGGCACTGCGGGGCCCACCCAGGTCGAAGGCGTACGCCGGGCGATGACACTCAACGTCGGCGGTTCCTTCACCACGGTGGTCGCGACGGTAGTGGGCACCGATGACTGAAGCCTTCATCATCGACGCGGTACGCACCCCGCGTGGCCGGGCTGGAAGTAAGGGGTCGTTGGCCTCGGTCACACCACTGGCCCTGCTTGAGACGGTCCTTGCGGCCTTGGTCGACCGTACGGGAATTGATCCTGGTCTGATCGAGGAAGTCGTCGTCGGCAGCGCGGGCCAGGTCGGCGAACAGGGCGCAAATCTGGCCCGTACGGCGGTTCTCACACTTGGCTGGCCGGTGACTGTGCCGGGCCTGTCGGTCAACCGCTTCTGTAGTTCAGGCCTCGACGCACTGGCCATCGCCACCGCGCTGGTGCGGTCCGGGCAGGTGAAAGTGGCCGTCGCAGCCGGGGTCGAGTCGGTGTCGCGGGTGCCCATGTTCTCCGACGGCGGGCCACTGTGGAGTGATCCACAGGTTGTGGAAAAGCTCGGATCAGTACACATGGGTGTGGCGGCGGACACGGTCGCGACCGAACTCGGCTACGAGAAAGTCGAGTTGGACGCGTACGGGCTGCGGACACAGCTGCGTGCGGCGCAGGCGTGGAAGGACGGCTTCTACGCCCGGTCGGTGATTCCGGTGACCGGTGCTGTGGGTGAAGTCCTTCTCGACCACGACGAGCTGGTCAGGGCCGGGACGACCGCCGAGAGCCTGGCGGCACTCGAACCGTCCTTCGCCGGACTCGGCGCAGACGGGCAGGACGCCCTGGTTCTGCGGCACTTGCCGCACCTCGGAGCCGTAAGGCATCTGCACACCATCGGGACCTCGCCATCGCTGGCGGACGCCGCCGGGGCGGTCCTGGTGGTGAGCGAGCGGATCGCCGGGCAGCTCAACCCCCGCGCCAGGGTGGTCGGTTCGTCTTCCGCTGGGAGCGATCCGGTGCGGATGCTCCTCGCGGGCCAGTTCGCGGTGGAAAAGCTGCTGCACCGCGAGGGTCTGGCCCCGGACGCCCTCGACGTGGTGGAGTTCGCGGAAGCGTTCTCCGCGCTCTGCCTGAAGATCCAGCGCGAACTCGGCTTCGACGACGCCCGGTTCAACGTGAACGGGGGAACCATCGCGATGGGCCACGCCTTCGGCGCGACCGGCATCGCGCTGACAGCCGGGCTCATCGATGAACTGGCGAAGCGAAACGGCCGGTTCGGCATCGCTGCGGTCAGCGGCGCGGCCGGCTCCGGTGCGGCATTGCTCCTTGAACGGATCTGAGGTCCCTGAACAGATCTGAGGTCCCTGAACAGATCCGAGCTCCTTGAACAGATCTGAGGTGCTCCGCAGTGACGGTCTTGGACCGTTCCAGGGCACGGAACGCCAGGCAAAATCCCGCATCGTCACCAGGGCCGCCATCGCGAAGGGAACCAACCATGGGACTGCATCCGCCCGAGCGCGTCACCGAGTACACAGCGAAGGGCTGGTGGTCCGACGAAACCATCGACGGGGTGCTGCGGGACCGGGTGGCGGTCAATCCTGACCGGGTCGCCGTTGTCGATCCGCCCAACAGCCTGGACCTGACCGGCCGTCCGCCCCAGCGCTGGACCTGGCGGGAACTGGACGACCAGGCCGACCGGTTCGCCGCCGTCCTGCTCGCGCACGGGGTCCGCAAGGGTGATGTCGTCGCCGTGCAGCTGCCCAACGGCGTGGAGATCACCCAGGTCTTCTTCGCCGCGATCCGGATCGGCGCGGTAATCACGCCGCTGCCGGTGCAGTACCGCGAATATGAGATCACCGAGTTGACCGGTCGGGCGCGGCCGAAGGTCTTTGTGACCAGCACCCGGATCGGCGATCGCGAGAATGCGGCGATCATCGCCGGACTCCGGCTGCCGGGCGTCGAGCATGTCCTGGCCTGGGGTCCTGACGTACCGTCCGATGTCGTCGACATCGACACCGCGCAGACTGCGCCGGATGAGCCGGCCGCCTATCTCGCGGACTTCACCGTCGACCCGAACGACGCGGTGACGATCTGCTGGACGTCGGGAACCGAAGCCACACCCAAGGGAGTTCCACGCTGCCACTACGACTGGCTGGCGATCGCCTGGGCTACGTACGACGCGATGGAGATCGGCGAAGAAGACGTCCTCCTCAACCCTTTCCCGATGACCAACATGGCCGGGATCGGCGGGATGTTCCTGGTATGGCTGCGGGCCGGCTGCACGTTCGTCCAGCACCATCCGTTCGATCTCCCGGTCTACCTCCGGCAGATCGCCGGCGAGGGCGTCACCCACACCATCGCTCCCCCGGCGATCCTGACGATGCTGCTCCAGCGCGAAGAAATCTTGAGTGAAACCGACATCTCAACCCTGCGGATGGTCGGCTCGGGTTCCGCACCGCTGCCTCCGTCGATGGTCCGGGGCTGGCAGGAGAAGTACGGGGTGAAAATCCTGAACTTCTTCGGCTCGAACGAGGGGACTTCGCTACTGAGCGCCCCCGCCGACATGCCCGATCCGGACGACCGCGCACGGTACTTCCCACGGTACGGAGCCGAAGGCGTCGAATGGCGCAGCCGGGTAGCGCACTGGGTGTCGGTGAAGCTGGTCGACCCGGCCAGCGGCAAGGAGCTTGTCGACTCCGGCCTTCCCGGCGAGCTGGTCATCAAAGGCCCCACGGTCATCGCCCGCTATCTGGAGACCCCGGCACTCGACGCGGACGGCTGGTTCCACACCGGCGATCTGTTCGAAATCGCCGGTGTGCAACGCCAGTTCCTGCGGTACGTGGACCGCGGCAAGGACATTGTCGTGCGGGGCGGCATGAACATCGCCCCGGCGGAGCTGGAGGCACTGCTCGCCGGGTGCCCGGACGTCGCCGATGTGGCGGTGGTCGGCTACCCGGACCCGGTGATGGGCGAGAAGGTCTGCGCTGTAGTCGTCCCGGAGCCGGGCAGCGCAGTCACGCTGGACGATCTGACGGAGTATCTGCGGGACCGTCACATCGCCTCGTTCAAACTCCCCGAGCGGATCGAGATCGTCGCCGCGCTGCCGCGCAACCCCGTCGGCAAGGTGCTCAAGCGGGATCTGCGGAAGAAGCTCAGCGCATGAGCCTGGAAGTCTCCCTCGGCCTGTGGCAGGACCGCCCCGCGCACGAGGTCCTCCGTACGGCCGAACTCGCCGACGAACTCGGCTACCGGCGGCTCTGGGTCGGCGAGATGGCGACGTATGACGCGTTCGCCCTCGCCACCGCGATCGGTCTGAGGACGCGTCACATCGGTTTGACGGTCGGGCCGTTGGCGGTGACGGTGCGTGATCCGGCGATGATCGCGATGGGCGCGGCCTCGGTGGCGGACCTGACGGGCCGGGACGTCGAGGTCGCACTGGGCACGTCCAGTCCCGTGGTGGTGTCGCAGTGGCACGGGCGCTCCCTGGACCGCCCGGCGGCGGCACTGGCCGCTTCGGCGCAGGCAGTACGGCAGTTGCTCGACGGGTCCAAAGCCGAAGCCGACGGGCCCGGCGTACGGACATCCGGCTACCGGCTGCGGTTGCCCGCGCCGAAGTGCCCGTTGGTGCTGGCCGCGTTCGGCCCGGCGGCCGTGCGCGCCGCAGCCCGGCACGGGGACCGGATGGTGGTGAACCTCACGGGTCCGCGCACAGCGGGTCAGTTGGCTGCGGCGTACCGCGGCGCCGGCGGGACCGGCCGGGTCGCGGCATGGGTCTGCGCGGCGGTCGATCCGGGCCCGCAGGCCCTGGAGCAGCTGCGGCGCGGTCTGGTCGGCTACCTGGCCGCTCCCGGTTATGCGGAGATGTTCCAGCGGGACGGCTTCGGGGAGCTCGTCGCGTACGCGCGGACCCGTCCGCATCCGCGGGACTTGCTCGCGGAGATTCCGGCCGAGCTGGTAGCCGCGGTGGGGCTCATCGGCTCCGCGGCGCAGGTCCGCGCCCGTATCGCGGAGTACCAGGCGGCAGGCGTGGACGACATCGTGCTGGTGCCGTCGGCCACGGATGAGGATCCGGCAGGCGGGCACACGCTCAGCAGCCTGCGTTGACCACTGGGTTCCGGCGGGGGATGAGGGGGAATGCGGAGGAAATACCGTGGTCCGGGCCGGAATTCCGGACGAAGCCAATGATCAATGCGGGAGTGTGAAAGCAACCCCGACGCGATCCAGGAAGCACCCGCACCGGCCGCAGCGCAGCCCCGGAGCCAGCGGACCACCGCACACCGCGTGCTCCAGTCGCACCCGCGGCGGCCGGCCGCGGCCCAGCCAGTGGTCGGACCAGTCGACCAGCAGCGCGATCACCGGGAAGAACGCCCGGCCCTTGGCGGTCAGCCGGTAGGCGACCGCGTCGGAGCGGGTCGTCGCGGGCCCGGTCGCCAGGACGCCGATCAAGGTCATCCTGGCCAGCCGGTCGCTGAGGACGCTGGGCCGGATGCCCAACTCCCGCTCCAGATCGGAGAAGTGACGGACCCCCAGGAACGCCGACGCGAGGATGGCGGTCGCCCACCGCTCGCCGAGGAGTTCCATCGTCTCGGGGAAGAACTGCAGCGGATCGGCGGCTGCCCGCTGCCGGCTTTTGCTGCGGTGCCGCCGCTGCGGGGTGCTGCGGCCGATCGGCTCGTGTGGTTCGGCCCGGACGGTCGCCACCTCGTGCACGGTGACGGCCCGGCCGCAGCTCCCGCAGCCGAGCTCCGGCACGGTGGGCCGCCCGCAGTCGAGGTGCCGCAGCTCCGGCAGTCCGCCGTCACGGCCCGGGACGAACTCCCGCTCCCACGCCCACACGGCGACCAGGAGCGACCACAGGGCGAGTCCGCTGTCCATCAGGCGGTACTCGTGGCGGGTCCGGCCGCCCTCCCGGTAGGGCCGCTGCGCCAGCACTCCGGCGGCGGTCAGTGTCCGCAGCCGGTCGGCGAGGACCGCGTCGGATATCCCCAAGCGGGCTTTGATCTCCGCATAGCGGCGTACCCGCAGGAAGACGCTCTGGCAGATCAGCAGCGTCCACTCGTCGCCGAGCAGGTCAAGGCCTTCGGCGAGGGAGGAACCCGGAGTGGTGGTGGCGACGGCGGTGTTCACGATGTGCCTAGTGTCCCAGCCCGGCCGCCCAACGTGTCGATCATGTACAAAACACCCCTCCAGAGCTCGTTAACGGGGATTTTGTCCATGCCCGGTGCGCTGGACGGGCAGAAAGACAGGAGGTCCCCCACCCTGGCGGGCGGGGGACCTCCTACGTCAAATCCGTACTGCCTAGTCCTTCGTCAGATCCGGACCGGAGCCTGCGGCCTCGATCGGCACGACGTCCGGCACAACGGACTTCTGCTCGCCGACGAAGGTGAACTTCTCATCCTCGCCCTCACCCTCGGTGTCGATCACGACGACCGAACCGGAGCGCAGCTCGCCGAACAGGATCTTCTCGGACAGGTGGTCCTCGATCTCCCGCTGGATCGTGCGCCGCAGCGGACGCGCGCCGAGCAGCGGGTCGTATCCGCGCTTGGCGAGCAGGCTCTTGGCCTTGGGACGGAGCTCGAGGCCCATGTCCCGGTCCTTGAGCCGGTCGTCCACCTTGGCGATCATGAGGTCGACGATCTGGATGATGTCTTCCTCGGTCAGCTGGTGGAAGACCACCGTGTCGTCGACACGGTTGAGGAACTCGGGCCGGAAGTGCTGCTTGAGCTCGTCGTTGACCTTGGACTTCATCCGGTCGTAGCCGGACTTGACGTCCGAGTTGCCGGTGAAGCCCAGGCCGAAGCCCTTGGAGATGTCCCGGGTGCCGAGGTTGGTCGTCATGATGATGACGGTGTTCTTGAAGTCCACGACCCGGCCCTGGGAGTCGGTCAGCCGACCGTCTTCCAGGATCTGGAGCAGCGAGTTGAAGATGTCCGGGTGGGCCTTCTCGACCTCGTCGAACAGCACGACGGAGAACGGCTTGCGGCGCACCTTCTCGGTGAGCTGGCCACCCTCTTCGTAGCCGACGTAGCCGGGAGGCGAACCGAACAGCCGCGACACGGTGTGCTTCTCGCTGAACTCCGACATGTCGAGGGAGATCAGTGCGTCCTCGTCGCCGAAGAGGAACGCCGCGAGTGTCTTGGACAGCTCCGTCTTACCGACACCGGACGGGCCGGCGAAGATGAACGAGCCACCCGGGCGCTTCGGGTCCTTGAGACCCGCACGCGTCCGGCGGATGGCCTGGGAGAGCGCGTGGATCGCGTCCTTCTGGCCGATGACCCGCTGGTGGAGCTCGTCCTCCATGCGGAGCAGCCGGGCGGACTCCTCCTCGGTGAGCTTGAAGACGGGGATGCCGGTGGCGGTGGACAGCACTTCGGCGATGAGTTCCTCATCGACCTCCGCGACGACGTCCATGTCGCCGGCCTTCCACTCCTTCTCGCGCTTGGCCTTGGCCGCGAGCAGGGTCTTCTCGTTGTCCCGCAGCGACGCGGCCTTCTCGAAGTCCTGCGCGTCGATCGCGGACTCCTTGTCCCGGCGGACGTTCGCGATCTTCTCGTCGAACTCGCGGAGGTCCGGCGGCGCGGTCATGCGGCGGATGCGCATGCGCGAGCCGGCCTCGTCGATGAGGTCGATCGCCTTGTCCGGCAGGAACCGGTCCGAGATGTAGCGGTCGGCCAGGGTTGCGGCGGCGACCAGGGCTGCGTCGGTGATCGAGACCCGGTGGTGCGCCTCGTACCGGTCGCGCAGACCCTTGAGGATCTCGATGGTGTGCTGCAGCGACGGCTCCGCGACCTGGATGGGCTGGAAGCGGCGCTCGAGAGCGGCGTCCTTCTCCAGGTGCTTGCGGTACTCGTCGAGCGTGGTGGCGCCGATGGTCTGGAGCTCACCGCGGGCCAGCATCGGCTTGAGGATGCTCGCGGCGTCGATCGCGCCCTCGGCGGCACCCGCACCCACCAGGGTGTGGAGCTCGTCGATGAACAGGATGATGTCGCCGCGGGTGCGGATCTCCTTGAGGACCTTCTTCAGGCGCTCTTCGAAGTCACCGCGGTAGCGGGAGCCGGCCACCAGCGCGCCGAGGTCAAGCGTGTAGAGCTGCTTGTCCTTGAGCGTCTCGGGCACCTCACCCTTGACGATCGCCTGGGCCAGGCCCTCGACGACGGCCGTCTTGCCGACGCCGGGCTCGCCGATGAGCACCGGGTTGTTCTTCGTACGGCGGGACAGCACCTGCATGACCCGCTCGATCTCCTTCTCGCGCCCGATGACCGGGTCGAGCTTGGATTCGCGGGCCGCCTGGGTGAGGTTGCGGCCGAACTGGTCCAGGACGAGGGACGTGGAGGGGGTGCCCTCGGTGCCCGCGCCGCCCGGAGCCGTGGGCTCCTTGCCGCCGGAGTAGCCGGAAAGGAGCTGGATGACCTGCTGGCGGACCCGGTTGAGGTCAGCGCCCAGCTTCACCAGGACCTGGGCTGCGACGCCCTCGCCCTCGCGGATCAAGCCGAGCAGGATGTGCTCGGTACCGATGTAGTTGTGGCCGAGCTGGAGGGCCTCGCGGAGCGAAAGCTCCAGGACCTTCTTCGCCCGCGGGGTGAAGGGGATGTGACCGGACGGGGCCTGCTGGCCCTGCCCGATGATCTCCTCGACCTGCTGACGGACCGCCTCGAGCGAAATCCCGAGACTCTCCAGGGCCTTAGCGGCGACACCTTCACCCTCGTGGATCAATCCCAGGAGGATGTGCTCGGTGCCGATGTAGTTGTGGTTGAGCATCCGGGCTTCTTCCTGAGCCAGGACGACAACCCGCCGCGCGCGGTCGGTGAACCTCTCGAACATCGCTATCGCTCCTCAGAGCGGTCGTGCAGATCGGGGACGGTCCCCTCACTGTCCTTCCGCATGCTAGTCCCGCTTACGGAACCGCTCATTCGTCGTGGCCAAGAAGTGCAGCGCCCGGAGACTGCGGCACCGCACCTGACACCTATCCAACCTTGATGGTGCGAGACGATGTTCCCGCAGAGCACCCACAGGACCCGATTCCGTCTACGCCAGAAGCGAACGCGGTCCGCATCCGGGTGGTTTTCGGGTGATCGGGCACATGGGCACTGCCCGATTCGGCGCCTTTGTCTGCGATCGTCCGACTCCCCTCGGTCTCCGTTTCATACCCAGACCACCACGCGCTGTATACCGGCCGGACACTGCGTGACTGAAGGATCTTGTGACGGCCTGCTGAAGGATCTCGTGGCGGCCCTTCGAAGGATCCGGTGACCGCCCACTGCAAGGATCTTGTGACGATCCGTAACCTCACTGTCCGCCACCGGGTTGAGCACTGCGTGGCAACCACGCTCCTGTTCGCCCCGTTGAACGCACCCGTCACGCCAGGCCCTTCGGATGAAGCGCACTGGTACGTCCGGGCGCTCGGCTGGCCGGTGCTGTGCCGGACAGCCGACGGCCGTGACGTCGCCAGCACCGATCCCGCACTCGTCGCCGCCGGCCGGGCAGCTGATCCGCAGGCCCCTGTGCGGCTGGCCACCGGGGTCCGCTTCGATGTGCTCGACGTCCCCGGCACAGCCGGGGTGCGGGCACTGCGCAGGATCCTGGCCGCCGGTCTGCCCCCTGGCCCCGTGGCCGCCACCACAGCGGGCCGACTGCAGTTCCTGGTCGAACCTGGCACCGCGGAGGACCTGCCGGCACTGCTCGACTGGCTGGATTGGACGGGGCTCAACCTCGATCTGCAGGCGTACGGCGGCGGAGACTCGATCGCCGCGCCTTCCCCCTGGCCGGCCACCTGGCGGGCGCCCTGGCCGCGCTCCTGGGAGGCGGCCCGCTGGCTGCGCGCGCCGGACAGGACGGCCCCGGGACCGCAGGACCGGCTGACGCTCACCCGGCTCGTCGGCGTGATCGCCGACGCGTGTCAGCAGACCCGGCTGCGGCGACCCGCAGCCCGCGGACCGCTGCGTTCCGTCGGCCGCTGCTCCGGCAATTGACATCGCCGACCGGGAGAGCCCGCACGGCTTTGTCGACAAACCAACCCGTATGCAGTTGAGCCCCACGGAAGTCAAAGAAAGCGACAAATCCGACAAGAAGGGTGGCCTTCCGCAGGAATCCCGCAAATGCCGGATTCCCGAGGACGACCACCCTTACTTGAGAGATCAGGCGTGGGCCTTGTCGTAGGACTCACGGATGTTCGCCGGAACGCGCCCGCGGTCGTTGACCTCGTACCCGTTCTCCTTGGCCCACTTGCGGACCAGCGCCGTGTCGTTCGGGGCGCCGACGACCCGACCGGGACCGCGGACGCCGCGGCGCCCCATGCCCCGGCCGACGCCTGCGACCTTGCGACCGGCCTCGACGTACGTAGCCAGCGCCTTACGGAGATCCTCCGCACGATCCGCGCTCAGGTCGATCTCATACGAGACGCCGTCGAGAGCGAACGTGACCGTCTCGTCGGCCTTGCCGCCGTCGATGTCGTCGACAAGAAGAATCTGGACCTTCTGTGCCACAGTTTTCCCTTTCCTCGGGATCGCTCACCGTACAACCATGAAAAGGAAACCGCTTTTTCCGGAAAAACTCAAACCCGGGAGGAGATCCGGTCCGATCGGAACATCCCCGCAACACGGACTGTGGGCGCAAATCATCACCACTCGAGCACCGATCCGGCCATGAACCGTTACAGATGCAGGAGCATACGAGTGTTGCCGAGCGTGTTCGGTTTCACCCGTTCCAGGTCGAGAAACTCCGCGACACCTTCGTCGTACGAGCGCAGGAGTTCGGCATACACATCAGGATCGACGGGAGTCGCTTCGATCTCCGTGAAGCCGTGCTTGGCGAAGAAGGGCACTTCGAAGGTCAGACAGAATATCCGCCGGACACCCAACCAGCGGGCTGTCTCCAGAAGTTTCCCCAGGAGCCGGTGACCGACTCCGTGTCCGCGGCAGGCCGGGTCGACCGCGAGGGTGCGGACCTCGGCCAGGTCCTCCCACATCACGTGCAGGGCGCCGCAGGCGACGACCAGACCATCCATGTCGCGTTCGGCCACCCAGAACTCCTGGATGTCCTCGAACAGCGTGACCGTGGGCTTGTTGAGCAGGATCCGATCGCCGGCATAGCCGTCGACCAGCCGTCGCACTGCCTTCACGTCGGACGTCCTGGCACGCCGGATGGTGACCTCCATGACCGCAGACGCTATCGCGGTCGCCCGCCGACAGGTCGGCCGACCCGCCTCACCCGGTTGCCCGCCCGCGTTACCCACCCGCGATACCCGCACCGTCGCGATGTCGCGATGTCGCCGGAGTTCCAGCACGTGAGATGGAGAGGGCGGAGGTACGGGAGACACCCACGCACTGGAATCGCCGCATTTCCGCAATCCCGGCAAATCTCATTCCTTGGTGGGATCACGTTCCACGGACATACGCAAGGTCGCGGTGGCCCGGGATTTGAGATCGCCGATCCGCCACAGACCGGTCCGCTTGTCGTACGCCCCTTGGGAAGGGACGCCCTCCAGCACAACCATGCCCGGCGGCGCCTCTTCCACCGCGGTCACGTCGAACGCCGTCATCGCGGTGTCGTTCCGTACGGTCACGAGGTATTCCTGTTTCCGGTCGACGGAGAGACCCGGACCGTCGATCCGGGTGACCGCACAACTCGCCGCCGGATCGTCCGGACACGCGCCGACGACCACCGGCGGGCCGCCCGGCGCGGTGACAAACGCGGAACGTCCCGTGAGTTCCGTGTCCGCCGCGCCCAGTGGGATCCGCAGTACCAGGACTAGACGCGCCTGACCGCCCCGGCGGAGCGGCCCGGTGGCCCACAGGCCCGTCGCGCCGTCCCACTCGCCCTGGGAGAGCTCGATCCGCTCCACCTGGACGCCGGCGGGCAGGCTGTTGCGCACCAGCGCGCCGTACTGCGCCCCGACCTCGGCTGAAGGACCGTCGCCCAGGTCGGCGACCGAGACGGTGTGGGTGACGGTTCCGCCGGGCGCGGCCTGGTCGACATCGGCTGTCCGGCTCAGTCGCAGCTGGGGGCCCTCAGCCGGGGCTGCGTGGACGGCCTGCGCGCCGCCGGCCGGGACGGCCAGCGCGAGCACCACCACCCCGACGGCCTTTGCGGTGAAGTCATTCCCGTACATCCGCCACCTCCGCGGTCCACGTCTCGGGGAAGGCCACCCGCAGGGCCGCCACGAGGGATGCGCGCTGCTCGGGGGACATGCCCTCGAAGAAGTACACGAGGGCCGCCGGGCGGCTGCCCCCGGCCAGCCAGTCCGCGCGCAGCAGGGCGGCGGTGTGCGCCTCCCGGGTCAGGAGGGGTTCGTAGCGGTAGGCGCGGCCGTCCAGCCCGCGGCGCAGCGCGCCCTTGCCGTGCAGCTTGTCCAGGACGGTCATGACCGTCGTGTACGCCAGTGGCCGGTCCGGGAGCAGGGCCGCGCGCACCTCCCGGACGCGCAGCGGCCCGGCGGCGTCCCAGAGGCGGATCATCACCTGCTCCTCAAGTTCACCGAAGCGCGGCATCGCGCATCCCCCAGCAAGTGGCCCGTTTACACCTCAGAAACCCCACTGATCGTGTGAGCTGCGTCATAGACCCTTCTTCCACTCCTATGAGTCATCGTAGAGGCAATTCGGACATATCGCCCATTTCGTACCGTACGGTCGGCCGTCCCCGCCCACCCGGGGGCCAAGGTCCGGGACCTTCGGTATAGGCGCGCAGGCAGGCCCCCGGGTACCGGAAAGCCTCAGCCCTGGAGTCCGGAAGGACCTGCGGCGGACCCCTTCCGCGCCGACCCGCCGCCTGTCGCGGCCACTACTACGGTACGTAGTAGATCCGCTCCCCACCCAGGTTGGACCCGCTCGTCACGACTCTGTTACCACTGTGTACGGCGCCGTACGGGCCACTGCTTCCGGAGAGATCCGGACGGCGTGGCCGACGGCGCCCACGGATGTCCGCAGACCGTCACGACCACCTCCCAGGAGGGGGCCGGCCGGCCGCGGAGGTCCACCCCCGAATCATTTGATTCATCCGAATGCGAAAACCACCGGTCGGGACGCTGTGAGCAAAGGCGCCCGGTGGATCGCCCAGCCCTGTGTAGGGCACGGTCACCGCAACGCTCCGACCTGCGGCCCGGCGTACTGCTTGTCATGAGCACACCCGCCGGACCCCGGGAGCGCCAGCGCGCCGTCGAACACCCGAGGTATGTGTTGTCCACTGAGTCCGAGCGTTCCACCGTCCCCACCGACCAGAACACCGCGCCGAGTGCCGCGCAGAGCGCCGACAAGAGCGGTGCCGCCATCCTGGCCCGCACCAAGGCCCTGTTCGTCGCCCGCCCGGTGACGCTGGTCGCCGGTCTGGCCGCGCTGGCCGTCGCCGCGAGCGGCGGAGCGTACGCCGCGGGCGTCGGAAACGACACGGACTCGTCGGAGGTGGCCCTGGTCGCCTCCACCAAGGACACCGGCACCCCCGCCGAGCGGGACGCCGCCGCTGCCGCCCGTGGCACCGCCCGCGGGTCGCTCGACCTGTCCGGCGCTGTGGACGTCGCACTGCAGGAGTCCCGCACCAAGTACGACGCCGAGCAGGCCGTAAAGGCCGAGGCCGCCGCGAAGGCCGCAGCCGAAGAGCAGGCCCGCAAGGACGCCGAAGCCAAGGCCGCCGCCGAGCAGGCCGCAGCGGAGACGGCGGCCGAGACCAAGGCCGCGGCCACCGTCGCCGAGGCCAAGAAGGTCGCGGGCAACGTTTCCCTGCCGGTCTCCGGCTACACGCTGACCGCCCACTACGGCGCGGCCGGCGGCCGCTGGGCGCACAACCACACAGGCCTGGACTTCGCCGCCGCCACCGGCACGCCGATCAAGGCGGTCACGGCCGGCACCATCGTCGAGGCTGGCCCGGCCGGCGCGTACGGCAACCGGATCATCGTCCGGCACGCCGACGGCACCGAGACCTGGTACTGCCACCAGTCGCGCTTCGCCAAGACTTCCGGTGCCGTGGCGGCCGGTGAGCTCATCGGCTACGTCGGCGCGACCGGCAACGTCACCGGCGCCCACCTGCACCTTGAGGTCCGCGTCAGCGGCAACGCGCAGGACCCGGAGAACTGGCTGCGGAACAAGGGCCTGAAGCCGTAATCCGTACGGCCTGACCGGCTTCCTGGACACTTCACAGGTTCAGACCAAAAAGAGCGCGGCCCCGGAGATCATTCCGGGGCCGCGCTCTTTTCCGTGCTGCTACTTACGGTTTGCGCCGGGAACTTGTGCTCCGGAACAACGCCACCATCACTGCGGCGAAGGCACCGGCCATCACCACGGGCGGAATCAAGGCTGCGAGAACGTCCATTTCGCTTACTCCGGCTTCACGAGCGGGAAGAGGATCGTGTCCCGGATGCCCTTGCCGGTGAAGGCCATGAGCATGCGGTCGATACCCATACCCATGCCACCGGTCGGCGGCATGGCGTATTCGAGGGCCCGCAGGAAGTCCTCGTCGAGCTGCATCGCCTCGACGTCACCGCCGGCCGCGAGCAGCGACTGCTCGGTGAGCCGCTGGCGCTGCTCGACCGGGTCGACGAGCTCGGAGTAGGCGGTGCCGAGCTCCATGCCGAAGCCGATGAGGTCCCACTTCTCGGTGAGACCGGGCGTCGTGCGGTGCCCGCGGGTCAGCGGCGAGGTCTCGACGGGGAAGTCGCGGACGAAGGTCGGCCGGATGAGCGTGTGCTCGACCAGTGCCTCGTAGACCTCCTGGACGAGCTTGCCCTGACCCCACTTCTTGTCGTACTCGACATCGTGGGCGTCGGCGAGCTTCCAGACGTGCTCGATCGCTGTGTCGACGGTGACCTCTTCGCCGACCTTCTCCGACACCGAGCCGTAGACGGTGATCTCGTCCCACTCGCCGGCGATGTCCACCTCAGTGTCGCCGTGCGCGAACACGGTCGTGCCGAAGACCTCAAGCGCGGTGTACTGGTACAGCTCGCGGATCAGCGTGGCCATCGTGTTGTAGTCGCCGTACGCCTCGTACGCCTCAAGCATCGTGAACTCGGGGTTGTGCGTCGAGTCCGCGCCCTCGTTGCGGAAGTTGCGGTTGATCTCGAAGACCTTCTCGACCCCGCCGACCGCGAGGCGCTTGAGGTAGAGCTCGGGGGCGATACGCATGAAGAGTTCCATGTCGTACGCGTTGATGTGCGTAGCGAACGGCCGCGCGGTCGCGCCGCCGTGCACCGGCTGGAGCATCGGCGTCTCGACCTCGACGTAGTCCCGCTCGTCGAACCAGCGGCGGATCGCCCGGACCACACCGGAACGGGTGCGCAGCATCGTGCGCGCGTCCTCGTTCACGATCAGGTCGACGTAACGCATCCGGACGCGGGCTTCCTCGCTGGTCAGCCCCGCGTGCTTGTCCGGGAGCGGACGCAGGCACTTGGAGGTGATGGCCCACTTCTCGACCATGATGGACAGCTCGCCGCGACGGGAGGTGATGACCTCGCCCTCGACACCGACGTGGTCGCCCAGGTCGACGTCCGACTTCCAGGCGGCGAGGGAGTCCGGGCCGACCTTGTCGAGCGAGATCATGACCTGGACGTCGCCGGAGCCGTCCCGCAGCGTGGCGAAGCAGAGCTTCCCGCCGGTGCGGCTCAGCATCACGCGGCCGGCGATGCCGACCCGGACGCCGGTGGCGGTATCAGCCGCCAGGCCGGTGAAGCCGTCGCGGACCTCACCGTTCGTTTTGGTCCGGGGAAACCCGACGGGGTACGGGTCGACGCCCTTCTCCCGGAGCCGCTCCAGCTTCTCGCGGCGCACCCGCATCTGCTCGGGAAGTTCGTCGGCGCCTACACCGGGCGCGGTTACGGGGTTCTCGCTCTGCTCGCTCACAAACCCAAGGTTACCCAGCCGTTTGTACGCAGTCCCACTGGAATAGGCGGCAGCAGCATCGCGGCCTCAGGCGGTGAACGCCAACGGGACGTCCATGCGGCTGTAGAACGCCCCTGTTCCCGGTAGTTCACCCAGGATTCGGACGGGGCAGAACAGTGCGGCGGAGGTGGGGAACGGGTCGGTGGAAAAGCCGTCGGCGTCTTCGTCGTCCGGGCCGTCCGGGCCGTCCGGCGACTCGGCCGGCTCGTCCAGCCAGTCCGGCAGTTCCAGCTCGCCGAGGACTTCTTCCTCTCCGGCGACTGCGGGAGCCGACGGCTCAAAAGCCACCGGCGGGAGCTGTTCCACCCGCAACACGGCCCCGGTGTCCTGCCCGGCCCGGTCTTCGAGGCGTCGTTGCAGTTCTTCGTCGGCGATGCGGGCGCAATGCGCGAGGACGTCCGTACGGCGTTCGCGTTCGGCCGCGCCACAGCGCAGATCGGCGATCTGCCGCAGGGCGGCCAGGTCGTCCGCGTCGGGGATGAGGCCGTCTTCGTCGACGGCCGTCGTCAGACAGCTGAGATAGGACTTCGCCGCGCCCGGCAGGGCCGCGCGGTAACGGTCGAGTTCGGTACGGACGAAAGCGCGCATCCGGACGCGTTCCGCTTCGACTTCGCCGATCACCCGGCCGAGCTGCCAGAGCTCGACCGGCTCGATGTCGCCTTCGTGCGCTCCCCCGCGCAGGGCAAGGCGGAGCGCTTGGCGCAGCACGCGCACTTCCGGCGCGCTGAACGCCATTCCGCGGTCCCTGTGCGGTGTCGGCATGGTCTCACCGTAAAGGACGCGATCTCCGTTTTGGCCGGATTATCACCATTTCCGCGCGTCGGCCAGGGCAACGGCGGGCGCGAGTGCGGTGCTCGCCGGTCTGACCGGGCTTGGTGCCGCCTGTCGAACCGCCGGTTTCCGGCGTCGGCTTCAGAACGAAGGTGATCGTGTCATTGGAGGCGTTCTTGTCGAACTCCCCACCGAACACAGTCAGCTTCGCCTTGGCGTCTGCGGGCACATTGACTGCATCGACGTAGAAGAAGACCTGATCTTCCTTGCCGACAACTCCGGTAGCGGGGAAGCAGATGTTGAAGACGCCGTCTCCCTTGCCGATACCGGGGTACTCAACATTCTTGTCCGCCAATTGACACGAACTGCCCCGCTGCACCTTGAGTCCCGACGGGAGGTCGACCCGAAGCCAACCGCTGTTCGTGTTGACGTTGCCACCGTAGATCGGGCCGGGCCCGAGGTTGGTCACCGTGACGGTCACCCCCAGGTGCCCTTCTGCATCTCCGGTGTACTTGGAGACCATCGGGTTCGTCACAGCAAAGTCCGCGTTCAGCGTGGTGCGGTTCAGCGTCGGCCTGTAGTTGTCGTACGGAGTCAGGTCGGCCGACCGAAGCATCGACGGCTTCTTCACGAACTTCAGTTCACTGCCAGTGTTGGGCTTGTAGCTGCCGCGCGCACGGAGGTCTTCCAGCTTCTTGACGTCAAACGGCAGAGCTTCATACGCGAATGTTGTAGCCGCAATGCCGATGCCGATGCCTAGGGCCAAGGCCAAGGCCAAGGCCAAGCTTCACCGGGCTCTCCGGAACATACTTCGTGTTCTTTTCGAGTGCCCCGTCGACCCGGTCCGCGGCCACAGCCGGAGCACTGAAGGAAACGCCGGCGAGCATCAGCGATGCCGCAGCAACGGGGACACCCGCGCCACGGCGCGAAAGGCGCGTGAACGCCACGAAACCCCCACGGGTTCTTGAAGATATGAGAACCCTCAACGCAGGAGTTGGCGATCACCGAACGATCACGAATTTCCGGATCCAAATGTCAGTTCGATCACTTCGCGTGCCCAAAAGACACTTTTCAGACGGACGTGTTCCGCTCGTAAACCATCCGCAGCCCGATCAGCGTCAGCCACGGCTCGTGCACGTCGATGACCGAAGCCTCGCCGAGCACTAGCGTGGCCAGTCCGCCGGTAGCGATAACCGTCACATCGTCGGGCTTCTCCGACAGCTCGGCCGCCATCCGCGTGACAACACCGTCCACCTGCCCGGCGAAGCCGTACAGGATTCCCGACTGCATCGCCTCGACGGTGGACTTGCCGATGACGCTGCGGGGACGCATCAGTTCGATCTTCCGCAGCTGAGCTCCGGCCGCGCCGAGGGCGTCCACCGAGATCTCGATGCCGGGGGCGATCGCCCCGCCCACGTACTCGCCCTTGGCGCTCACCGCGTCGAACGTCGTCGCCGTACCGAAGTCGACGATCACGCACGGGCCGCCGTACAGCTTGATGGCGGCCAGCGCGTTGATGATGCGGTCGGTGCCGACTTCCTTCGGGTTGTCCATCAGCACCGGCACGCCCGTCTTCACCCCGGGCTCGACCACGACCACGGTGATGTCCCCGTAGTAGCGGCGGAACATGTCGCGCATCTCGTGCAGCACCGACGGCACGGTGGAACACACGGCGATGCCGTCCACACCCCCGGCGCCGATGAGCGGGTGCTGGCCGAGCAGTCCGTGCAGGACCACCGCGAGCTCGTCCGCGGTGCGGCGCGGGTCGGTCGAAATGCGCCAGTGCTCGACGATTTCCTCACCATCGAACAGACCGAGGACGGTGTGGGTGTTACCGACATCGATGGTGAGGAGCATCTTCACGCTTCCTTGAAAGTGTTGGTTGGGGACAGCAGAGGCGTAAGGGACGGACAGTCGCGCTCAGGAGAGGCGCAGGTCCACGCCGATGTCGAGGACCGGTGCGGAGTGGGTGAGGGCCCCGACGGCAAGGTAGTCCACGCCGGTTTCCGCCACCGCACGGGCGTTCTCCAGAGTCAGGCCGCCACTGGCTTCGAGCTTCGCCCGGCCGGTGGTGATCCGTACTGCTTCGGCCAGCTGTTCCGGCGACATGTTGTCGAGCAGGACCAGCTCCGCACCGGCCGTCAGGGCGGGCTCCAACTGCTCGATGTGGTCGACCTCGACCTCGATGTCGATGTCCGGGTAGGTCTCCCGTACGGCGTTGAACGCCTCGACGACCCCGCCCGCGGCCACGATGTGGTTGTCCTTGACCAGCGCCGCGTCCGAAAGGGACATCCGGTGGTTGACGCCGCCGCCGCAGCGCACGGAGTACTTCTCCAGCGCCCGCAGGCCCGGCGTGGTCTTGCGGGTGTCACGGATCTTCGCGTCGGTCCCGGCGACCGCGTCGACCCAGGCGCGGGTCAGGGTGGCGACGCCGGAGAAGTGGCTCAGGAGGTTGAGTGCGACCCGCTCGGCGGTCAGCAGGTCACGCGTGCGGCCGTGTGCGGTGAAGAGCACCTGACCGGCCTTGACCTGGTCACCGTCCTGCACGTGCTGCTCGACGCGGACTGACTCGCCGCCGACGACTTCGAGCACCGTACGGGCGACAAGCAGCCCGGCGACGGTGCCCGCGGCGCGGGTGGTGAAGTCCGCGACGGCCGTGGCGTCCGGGTGGATGGTGGCGTTCGACGTGACGTCGTGGCCGCCACCCAGGTCCTCGGCCAGTGCGGCGCGGGCGGTGAGGATCACCAGGCGCGGGTTGAGCCCGGACAGGAGCAGACCCCGGCCGAGGTCGTCGCTGATGTCGGTGTGCAGGTCGGCAGCGGTGGTCATGCCTACTCCTTCTTCATGGCTTCGTGCGGCTTATGGAGTTCGTGGGGTTCGTAGACGGAGTCCGTACGGCCGTCGGCGATGCGGGTCACCAGGTGGCCGCGCCAGGTCTTGTCGTCGAGGTCGGGGAAGTCCTCGCGCCAGTGACAGCCGCGGGTCTCCTCGCGGGCCGCGGCGGCAACCGTCAGCGCGGTGGCCACCGCGTGCAGGTTGGTGGTCTCCCACGCGGAGGTGTGCGCCGTGGACGCTGTGTGTCCGGCCAGCTCAGCGAGGGTATCCCTGGTTTCGGCCAGGCTGCGCGCACTGCGCAGGACACCGGCACCCCGGCTCATTGTGCGCTGTAGCGGCGTGCGGACCGACGGGTCGAGCAGCACAGGCTCACCGGGCGGCTGGAGCGGCACCGTCCGCTGCGGTGCTTCGGACGAGAGGACCCGTACGAGATCGGCTCCGATGCGTTCGGCGAAGACCAGACCTTCAAGCAGCGAGTTGGAGGCGAGGCGGTTCGCCCCGTGGACGCCGGTGCAGGCGACCTCACCGCAGGCGTACAGGCCGGGCACGGAGGTGCGGCCGTCCAGGTCCGTACGGACGCCTCCCGACGCGTAGTGCGCCGCCGGGGAGACGGGGATGCGCTCGTGCACCGGGTCGATGTCGTGCGCGCGGCACGCGGCCAGGATCGTGGGAAACCGGTTCGCCCACATGCGGGTGCCGAAGTGCCGGGCGTCGAGGTACATGTGCTCGGCGCCGGTCTCGGCCATCCGGCGCATGATGCCCTTGGCCACGATGTCGCGCGGGGCCAGTTCTCCCAGCGGGTGAACACCCGTCATGAACCGTACGCCCGCTACGTCTACGAGGTGCGCGCCCTCGCCGCGGACGGCTTCGGAGACCAGCGGCTGCTGGCCTTCGGCACCTGCGCCGAGCCACAGGACGGTGGGGTGGAACTGGACGAACTCCAGGTCGGTGACCGCCGCTCCGGCCCGCAGCGCGAGGGCGACCCCGTCGCCGGTGGAGACGCCAGGGTTGGTGGTGGAGGAGTAGACCTGGCCCATGCCCCCGGCCGCGAGCACGACGGCCCGGCCGAGGACCGCGCCGACGCCGTCCCGCGCGCCGGCGCCCATGACGTGCAGGGTCACCCCGGCCGTCCGGCCCTCGGTGTCTTTCAACAGGTCGAGGACCAGGGCGTGTTCGATGACCTCGATGCTGTGTTCTGCCGCTCGGGGGCGGGTGGAGCGGCGGCCATGGCTCCGCTGCGCTCCGCCCTGTCCGGCACCCGCCCTCGCGGCAACAGCCTCCGGACTGGCTTTGCGGACGGCTTCGACCAGGGCCCGTGATATCTCCGCCCCGGTAGCGTCACCGCCGGCGTGCGCGATGCGGTTGCGCAGGTGTCCGCCTTCGCGGGTGAGCAGCACTTCGCCGTCGGGGCCGCGGTCGAACTCCGCGCCGACGGCGATGAGCCGCCGTACGGCGTCGGGGCCTTCGGTGACCAGAACCCGCACTGCCTCCTCGTCGCACAGTCCTGCGCCTGCCACGAGGGTGTCCTGCAAGTGCTCTTCGGCGGTGTCGCCTTCCCCCAGCGCTGCGGCGATGCCGCCTTGGGCCCAGCGGGTGGACCCGGCGCTCAGTACGTCCTTGGTGACCAGGAGGACACTGCCGGCCTGCCTGGCGCGCAGGGCGCAGGTCAGCCCGGCCACGCCGGAGCCCACGACGATCGTGTCCGCGTACGTGGTCCACCCGGGGGCGGGGGCCAGGAGCCGGGTTCCGCTCATGCGGGGCAGTGTGTGCTCGGGACGGGCGTGCTCGGGACGGGCGTGCTCGGGACGGGCGTGCTCGGGACGGGCGTGCTCGGGACGGGCGTGCTCGGGACGGGCGTGCTCGGGACGGGCGTGGCCGGGATGTCGCCCCGTACGGTGCCCCGGTCCGACTCGGGACCGCCGGGGAGCGCCTCGGCCGGGTCGTCACCGGTGCCGGTGATGCGGTTGGCGGCGTCGACGAAGACGACGTGGGGCTTCATGCTGCGCGCTTCGGCATCGGTGACCTGCGCGTACGCGATGATGATCACGAGGTCGCCGGTGTGCACGAGCCGCGCGGCGGCCCCGTTGATACCGATGATCCCGGTGCCGCGCGGCCCGGCGATCGTGTAGGTCTCCAGGCGTGCGCCGTTGTCGATGTCGACGATGTGGACCAGTTCGCCGGCGAGGATGTCGGCGGCGTCGAGCAGGTCCTGATCGATCGTCACGGAACCGACGTAGTGCAGGTCGGCCTGGGTGACGGTGGCGCGGTGGATCTTCGACTTGAACATGGTGCGGAGCATGTGTCAAACCCCCGTGACGGTGAGCGGGATGTTGTCGATGAGCCGGGTGGCACCGACGCGGGCTGCGACGGCGAGGACCGCTTCACCCGTGTAGTCCGCGGGGACTTCGCGGAAGTCGGCCGGGTTGACGAGCGCGACGTAGTCGATGCTCAGCGGTGGTGTGGCGGCGGTGCCGCGCTCAATGATCCGCTCGGCGGCGGAGCGGACTGCGACCGCGTCGTGTTCATCCGCTCCCGCGCGCAGCGCCTCGGAGAGGAACAGTGCCGTGCCGCGCTCCGCGGCCGACAGGAAGCGGTTGCGGCTGGACATCGCCAGCCCGTCGGCTTCGCGGACGGTGGGCACGCCGACGATCCCGACGGGGAAGTTCAGGTCCTTGACCATCCGCCGGATCAACGCGAGCTGCTGAGCGTCCTTCTGGCCGAAGAGGGCGACGTCCGGGGCGGTGAGGTGGAGGAGTTTCCCGACGACGGTGAGCATGCCGTCGAAGTGGCCCGGCCGGGAGGAACCTTCCAGCAATTCGCCCATCGGGCCCGCGGTGATGCGGACCTGGGGCTCGCCGCCCGGGTAGACCTCGTCGAGGGCAGGAGCGAACACGACGTCCGCGCCCGCCTTCTCACACACCATCAGGTCCGCGTCGAGGGTGCGCGGGTAGTGGTCGAGGTCTTCGTTCGCCCCGAACTGGAGGGGGTTGACGAAGACGGTGACGACAACCGTGCCGTCGGGTCCGACATGGTCGCGGGCCGTACGGACGAGGGTGGCGTGACCTTCGTGCAGGGCGCCCATCGTCATGACGACAGCGCGCGCTCCGCGCTTGTCATTCCGTACGAGATCGTTCTTTGTATGGACGAGCTCGGTCACAGCCGACCCCCTTCAGCGAGCACGACAAGCAGGGCCTCGGCCGCTTCAGCCTTGAGCATCCCCGAGTTCAGCGCCCGGTCGGCGGTCAGCCGGGCCATGGCGATGTACGCGTGCTGGGCCTGCGGGGAGATCCGGCGCAGCTCGTCGACGTGGGCGGCGACGGTTCCCGCGTCACCACGGGCGACCGGGCCGGTCAGCGCGGCGTCGCCGGAGCGCAGAGCGTTGTCCAGGGAGGCGCTGAGCAGTGGCCCGAGCATCCTGGCCGGTTCGCGCACACCGGCCGCGCGCAGCAGGTCCATCGCCTGGGCGACCAGGGTGACCAGGTGGTTCGAGCCCGAGGCCAGCGCTGCGTGGTAGAGCGGCCGGGCCTCCTCCTCGATCCACTCCGGTTCGCCGCCCATCTCCACGACGAGGGCTTCGCCGACGGGCCGCAGCACAGTCGGCGCGGTGACGCCGAAGGAACAGCCGACGAGGCGTTCCACGTCGATCCGCGTGCCGGTGAAGGTCATGGCCGGGTGCAGGGCGAGCGGGAGGGCTCCGGCCCTGGTGGCGGGTTCGAGGACCGCCACACCGAACCGTCCGGAACAGTGCACCAGGAGCTGGCCCGGCTTGATCGCGCCGGTGGCCGCCAGTCCGGCCACCAGTTCGGGCAGTGCGTCGTCGGGGACGGTGAGCAGGGTCAGGTCGGAGGCTGCGATGACCTCCTGCGGCGTGACCAGGGGGACGCCGGGCAGCAGCTCGGCGGCCCGGCGGCGGGACGCTTCCGATACACCTGAGGCGGCGACCGTACGGTGTCCTGCCAGGTTCAGCGCGGCAGCCAGCGGGGGGCCGACGCGACCGGTGCCGACAACGCCGACGGCGAGCCGCGCGGGGCGGTCCGCCGGGTCGGTGACCTGCGCACGCGACGGGTTCTGTGGGTTTCTCACGGGCCTTCCGTTCCAGTCCTCGGTGGGTACCGGACGTCAATGGGCCCGCTTAGCGTACTCACCGCAGCGTGGGGCCGAATCCTGGGTGGTAGGAGGTCACTGACGACCTAGGCCGGATCAGCGAGCGGTGTGCGGGGCGGTTCCTCGCACGGCCAACACAGCGAGGGGCCGTGCCGAGCGTCACGAGCCCGGCCTGGATCGTCAGCGACCTCCTAGTCGGGGCGACGGGAGGGGGAGTGGCAGGTACGGGTGGATTCCAGCGACGCAGGCGATGCCCGCGTTGCCGCGCCGTCGGCCGGCGGCGCGCCTGGCCCGGCGCTCGGCCCGGCGGCTCCGGTTGTCCCCCCGGTCGTTGAAGGCACCGAGCGCGGTGAGAACCAGGCCGGTGAGTAGCATCGTGCCGGTGACGACCTTGGCGATGGCCACGGTGTGCGGTCCGCGTTCGGCGCGCAGGCGGTAGGAACCGCCGCTGGACACCTGCTGCAGGGTGCCGTCCGCCGGAGCTGTGGCGCTGGATCCGGGCCGGGGTGCGGCCGGGCCGCTGCTGTGGCCGAACCCGCCGACGAGTGCCAGCCCACCGACCGCGACCAGGACGAACGCTGTGCGCGTCAGGATGCCGAACAGCACCTTGCGCATGGAATGCCTCCCGAACTAGCGGAATCGAGCCTGTTCAGCGGACAGAGCGCGTGTCCCCCACCGGGCCGGGAAGCATTCCTCCTACTTAGGGGCCCGGCTATTGCCTGGTCAGCCGTACCGGCAGCTCCGTGAGGGCGTTGTTGAGGTTCGAGCGCAGCCGGCGCACCGGTCCGGTCTGCTCGATCCCGGGATACGTCGCCAACAGCTCTTCGAAGAAAACCCTGCCCTCAAGTCGGGCGATGTGCACCCCGAGACAGAAATGCTCGGCGAAACCGAAGGACAGGTGCGGGTTCGGACGACGGGTGACGTCGAAGCGCTGCGGGTCGGTGAAGACCTCCTCGTCGCGGTTGGCGGACGTGTAGACCATCGCCACCTTGTCGCCTTCGCGGATGGTCACTCCGCGCAGTTCGACGTCCTGGGTGGCGGTGCGCCGGAAGTAGTGCAGCGGGTTTGCCCAGCGCAGGATCTCCTCGACCGCGTCGGGGACGCGGGAGAAGTCCGTACGGACCTGAGCAAGCTGCGCCGGGTGGGTGAGCAGCGCGTGCAGGCCTGCGGACAGCATCGTTTTGGTGGTGTCGTTGCCGGCCGTGACCAGTTGGACGAAGAAGTTGCCGAAGCCCAGGTCGTCCATCGGTTTTCCGCCGGTGTATCCATCACGGGGCGTTCCGCCGGTGTATCCATCACGAGGCGTTCCGCCGCTGTATCCATCACGAGGCGTTCCGCCGAAGGCAGACTCCAGGATCAGCGTCGTCAGGTCATCGCGGGGTTCCTCCGTACGGCGTCGGGCGGCGAAGCCGATGGCGTACTTCGCCATTTCGATCGACGCGGCGCCACCCTCACTGTTGCCTGAGGTGTTGCGCTCCGCCAGGGAGTGGACGTAGGCCCAGTCCTCCGGCGGCAGGCCCATCAGTTCGCCGATGACCTGGGTGGGGAGGCTGGAGGTCACGTCGTGGACGAACTCGACGTCCCCGTCGACCTTGGCGAAGATCTCCCGGCAGATCTGCCGTACGCGGTCCTCCATGCCGCCGACGACCTTGGCCGCGAAGGACTTGACCAGGGGTTTGCGGTAGGCCCGGTGCTTCGGCGGGTCCATCGACAGGAGGGTGCCGCGCAGTGCCTGGAGGCGCGGCTCGTCGAGGTCCTCCAGGACGATCCCGCCGCGCTCGGCGGAGAACAGCTTCGGGTTTTTCGACACGTGTTCAACGTCGGCGTGCTTGAGGACCGCCCAGTAGCCGCCGCCCGCTTTTTGTCCGGCGCCGGCAGGCAGCGACTGCCAGAAGACCGGGCGGGTGCGTCGCAGTTCGGCGAACAGTTCGTGCGGCGGGCCCTCGGCGTAGACGTCCGGCGAGTGGATATCAACCTGAGCCATCAGGCGACCAGCACGTTCGGACGGTCGTAGCCCGCCTTCTCGCACAGCGCGTAGTACGCGCGCAGCGAGGAGGTGCCGTCGGTGACCGAGGTGACGTTCCCGTCGGCGTCCAGGTTGAGGTTGGCCCCGTACATCTGGAACCACACGCGGGTGTCCGGCTCGACGCAGGTGAGGGTGTGGACGGAGCCGGCCGGTTCGTAGAGGAACGAACCGGCGCGGCTGACCTCGTCGTACTCCTTGTACTTCCACGCGCCGGAGGTCGTGTAGGCGAAGACCGGGCCGGTGTGCCGGTGGGTCTGGACCTCGAAGCCGGGCTGGAAGATGTTCTCCACGATCCACAGGCCCTCGGCCTCCTTCACGCACAGGACCTTGAGTTTGTTGCCGCCGCCGATCTCGACGAAGGGCAGGTCGTCGGCACCGATGTGGATCGACGGGGGTGCGGTGTAGTCCATGGCGCTTGCCTCCCGGGCGTCCTGCGGAGCAGGAATTCTATTGACAGTGTCAAAGAATGCCTCGGAAGGGTTCAGGTGTCAGCCCCCTGTGCCTGCCTGTTTGGCCACACGCTTTTGCGCTCGCCTATTCAGCTGCGGGCTTTGACCAGTCCGGTCTCGTACGCCAGCACGACCGCCTGGACCCGGTCGCGCAGGCCGAGCTTCATGAGGATCCGGCCGACGTGGGTCTTGACCGTCGCCTCGGACAGGAACAGCCGGCCGGCGATCTCCGCGTTGGACAGTCCCTGCGAGACCAGGAGCATGACTTCCAGCTCGCGCTCGGTCAGGGCCTTCACGATGTCCGGGCGCGGCTCGTTGTCCGTCGGCAGGACCGGAGTGAACCGGTCGAGCAGCCGCCGGGTGGTGCTCGGCGCGACCACCGCGTCGCCGCTGGCCACCGCCCGGATGCCGGACAGCAGCTCGGGCGGCGGCACGTCCTTGAGCAGGAAGCCGCTGGCCCCCGCCTTGAGCGCGGCGAACGCGTACTCGTCCAGGTCGAACGTCGTCAGCATGAGCACCTTGGGCCGCTCCCGGCCCGCAGGGATCTGCAGGGCGTTCGGCCCGTCCTCGGCGCAGATCCGGCGACAGGCCTCGACGCCGTCCATCTTCGGCATCCGCACGTCCATCAACACCACGTCCACGGCGGTGGCCCGGAGCTTCTCCAGCGCCTCCTCACCGTTGGCGGCCTCGGCCACGACCTCCATGTCCGACTGCGCCTGCAGCACCATGGTGAAGCCGGTGCGCAGCAGTTCCTGATCGTCGACCAGCATGACCCGGATCGTCATCGAACTCCTTGAATCACTGTTGTTCATGGTTGGTGCTGAGCTTGTACTGCCCCCGCCAGGCACTTTATGCGGCCGGTGACAGGCCGTTCGTGGACCGCGGCACTCCGCTGTTCGTATAGGGCAGGACGGCCCGCAGCACCCAGCCGCCGCCGACCTGCGGCCCACTGTGCAGGGTGCCGCCGACCATCGAGACGCGCTCCCGCATACCGACCATGCCGTGCCCCATGCCGTCGCTGGGCGCCGCCGCGCCACGCCCGTCGTCGGACACGAGCAGGACCAGCCCGTCGTCGCCGTAGCCCATGACCACCTGCGCCTGGACGTCCGGACCGCCGTGCTTGCGGGTGTTGGTCAGCGCTTCCTGGACCAGCCGGTAGACGGCCAGGGCCAGGCCCTTCTCCAGCTCCACCGGGACACCGTCCACCCGCAGCTCCACCGGCAGCCCGGACTCGCGGGCCCGCTCCAGCAGGTCGGTCAGCTGGTCGACGCCCGGCTGCGGCACGTACTGGCTGGTCTCGTTCTCCGCCCGCAGCACACCGAGCAGCCGGCGCATCTCGGCCAGGGCCTCACGGCCGGTGTTCGAAATGGTCTCCAGCGCCTTGCGGGCCATCTCCGGGTTGCTCTCCATGGCGTACGCCGCCCCGTCGGCCTGGACGACCATCGCCGAGACGTTGTGCGCGACCACGTCGTGCAGCTCACGGGCGATCCGCGCGCGCTCCCCGGCCGCGGCGATCTGTGCCTGGGCGTCCCGCTCCCGCTCAAGGCGCACGGCTTTCTCCTCAAGCTGTTGGAAGTAGGCCCGCCGGGTCCGCATCGAGTCGCCGAACACCCAGGCGATCACAAAGGGGCCCATCAACAGGAAGGTGAAGAAGACCGACTTGGTGGCGGAGAGCTCCCCTTCGGCCGACGGCCAGGTCCACTCCGCCAGGGCCGGTGCCAGGATTCCGGCGGTCAGGGCCGTCATCGACGCCCAGCGTGGGGTGTACGCCGCCGAGTTGTAGACGATGACCGGCATGATGACAGCGGGGAGGCCCGGCTCCGTGTCCGTGACCAGCTGGCAGACGCCGATCAGGATCACGCCGAACAGGACCGGGACTGGGAACCTCCGGCGCAGCGTCAGCGCACCGCACATCCCCAAGAACACCAGTGCCTCGCAGGCCAGCCGGCCGCGGGACTCCATGTCGTACCCGCTCACCAGGGTAAGCGCGCCCAGACCGAGCACTAGTAGGGCCCATGCCCCGTCGACGTGGGTGGGATGGTTCCGGAACCAGGCATAGAAACGTTGCACGCTTCGAGGTTAGGCAGGTGAACCGCCCGCGACGTCCGCCGACGCGGGTAACCGGACATCATCCTCCGGTCGCATACCCCGACCTGTGACTACTGTCAGGGGAGGCGGAGGACCTGCGGGCGGGCACTCCCGCGGCCTGTCGGCAGGGAGGCGGAGGTCCCCGGACGGGTACCCGGTCTGCGGTCAGGGCGGCCGAGGCCCCCCGGGCGGATACTCCCCCGATACTTCCCGGATACCTCCCCGGATACCTCCCCGAGTGCCGGACAGCCCGCCCCGCAGCCCGGTCGACCCGGTACCGTCGGGGACACCATGGAACGCTGGCTGCCATGGCGGGAGGCCACCCGCCGAGCCCTCTACGGGCCGTATGAAAACGCTCGGCCGGCGTCCCCTCAACCGACGCCGGAACCGGCCGCGGCCGAGCTCCCGACCGGGTTCTACCGCTCCCCTGAGGGTCCCGCCGGGCACTTCCGGACGTCCGTACACGCTTCGCCGCTGTTCGCCCGGGCCCTGGCCGACCTGGCCGCCACCGCGGGACTGCGCACGGTCGTCGACGTCGGAGCCGGACGCGGCGAGTTGCTCGTCGCGCTGCGACGGATCGACTCCGCCCTCGTCCTGCACGGCGTGGACCTGGCCGACCGCCCCGGCGGGCTGCCGCCGTCGATCGGCTGGAGTACGTCGGTGCCCGACGGCGTCGACGCGCTCCTGGTGGCAAACGAATGGTTGGACAACGTGCCGTGTGAGATCGCGGAGCTGGACACGTCCGGGCGGCCCAGGTACGTCCTGGTGGACGTGCGCAGCGGCCGGCAGGCCCCCGGTGGCCCCGTCTTCCCCGACGACGCGCGCTGGCTGGAGCGCTGGTGGCCGCTGCGGGAGCCCGGCACGCGGGCCGAGATCGGCACAACCAGGGATGCGGCCTGGGCCACCGCGGTGGGCCGGCTCGGCCGCGGCCTGGCCGTCGCGGTGGACTACGGGCATCTGCTCGACCACCGGCCGCCGTACGGCACGCTGGCCGGATACCGACGCGGCCGGCAGGTTGACCCGGTCCCCGACGGGACCTGCGATGTGACCTGCCACGTGGCCTTCGACGCGGTGGCCGCCGCCGGTGCGGCGGCGGGGGCGACGGGCACCGTGCTGCTGACCCAGCGGGAGGCGCTGCACGCGCTCGGCGTGGAGGGCACCCGCCCGCCGTATGAACTGGCCCGCACCGACCCGCGCGGCTATCTGGCGAAGCTCCGCGACGCCGGGGAGGCGGGGGAACTGACCGCGCGGGGCGGGCTGGGCGACTTCCTGTGGCTGGCACAGGGGGTGCGGATGGAGGTGCCGGGGGTGCTGCGGCGGTAGGCGGGGTGAGCCGCTCGTGCGGCGCACTGAGTTGGCTGCGGCCTGTGCCGGGCGCCCGCGCCGGGCCTGCCCGGAACACGGTGACCGAAGATCGGACCACCGCATTCCGAGCACGCCCGACGGGCCGGAACCCCTGGCCGTCAACTGTCGCCGAGCACGCCCTTGCCGCGCAGCCCGGCGATCTTCACGTCGTCATAGCCGAGGACCGTACGGAGGACTTCCTCGCTGTGCTGACCGACCGTCGGGGCCTTCTCCGGCACGGGCAGCGTCTCGCCGACGAACTTGATCGGCGACGGCAGCTGGTCGGTGCCCAGGCGCTCCTTGGGGATCCACGGCAACCGGTGCTGGAACTGCGGGTCGTCCAGGATGGTCTTGGGGTCGTTGACCGGGGCCAGCGGGACGTTGTCGGTGACGCCGAACTCCAGCCATTCGACGGAGGTCTTCGTCAGGAAGATCTTCCGCAGTTCGTCGCGCATCTCGTGGTTGCCCACCGCGTGGTCCGCGACCCGCGATCCGGGCCAGCGCTCAAACAGGTCCTCGCGGCCCGTCCCGACGCAGAAGTTCTTCCACAGGGACTGCTCGGAGGCCATGAACAGCACAAAGCCGTCCGCTGTGGCGTACATCTGGTAGCGGACGCCTTCGGTCATCCCGGCGGTGCCGGGCAGCCTGCGCACGTAGTTGTCCGACTTGTTGCCGGTCACTTCCGACTCGGGACGCTCGTACGCCTTGTACGTCTCACTGCGCAGCCAGTCCATCGACGCCGCCGCGTCGGACTGGGCGATGTCGATCGCCCCGCCGACACCGGTGGCCCGGGCCCGGATGATCGCCGCGAGCACGCCGAGCGCACCGAACATCGGCCCGGCGTGGATGCCGATCGAGGCGTGCTCGGGGGTGTACGGGTGGCCCTCGTCGGTGAAGGCGGGCTTCACCACACCGCCCCAGGTGTCGTAGGCGACGCCGTGCGAGGGCATGTCGCGGTACGGGCCGGTGGCCCCGTAACCGGAGATCGTGCAGAACACGATCTTCGGGTTGACCTGCTTGAGGTCCTCGTAGCCGATGCCGAGCTTCGCGAGTTGGCCGGGCCGCATGGCCTCGATGACCACGTCCGCGTCCGTGGCGAGCTCCTTGAAGGTGGCGATTCCTTCTGCGCTGCGCAGGTCCAGGACCAGCGACTTCTTGCCGCGGTTGAGGTGGAGGTGCATCAGCGAGACGCCCTCGACGATGGGCCAGGTCATCTCGCGGATGTAGTCGCCCTTGGGCGTCTCGACCTTGATGACCTCCGCGCCCAGGTCCACCAGGGACGTGGTGATGGCGGCGGGGCCGAGCATCGAGCACTCGATGATCCGTACGCCTTCGAGTGGCGCTCCGGTTCCGACTCCGGCTCCGGCGTTCGCGACCTGTCCCATGGAGTGCTCCTTCGGCTACCAACTAACTGACGACTCGTCAGATATTAGCCCGCAGGTCCGCGCGAGTCAGGAGCGGGCGGGTGTGGTGCGGCGCACTCAGCCCGCACTCAGCCCGCACCCGGCCCGCACCCGGCCCGCACCCGCTCAGCCGCCGTTGGCCATCCAGTTCGCCGGGCCCTCGCCCGAACGGCCGATCCTGGAGCGCTCGGCCTGGTCGTACACGATCGCCGTGGCAGCGTCGGCGTCCTGCAGCGCCGCCGTGACCTGCACCGGCCCCGGAGTCGAATCAAGATGTACGGTCGCCAGGCCCAGCCGGCGCGACCAGGGCCCTTGAGTCCTCCGTACGCTCTGCACTTTGGCGTGCAGGATCACATCGGTCTCCCGCCGGAACACCCCCCGCTTCGCCACGAAGACCTCACCGTCATAGCCGCAGGCCAGCCCGCGCCAGGTGATGGGCCGTCGCCAGCGGGCCCGACGCGGGGCCTTCACCAGTGGAACCGCGTCGACGTCCAGGCCGGGCAGGATGCGTCCGAGCAGCCCCAACGCCACCTCGCGCGGGGCAACCGGCAGCAGGATCGTCTCCTTGGACTGGTCCCCGTGCATCGGGCCGTACCCGGCGATGTTGATCTCCACCTTGACCCAGCCGCGCAGCCGCCACAGCCACGGCTCGACGATCCGCACCGCCTGGACCCGGCCCGGCGGCACCGTCTGGTGCCGTTGTTCGAGCAGGCCGTGGTGCAGTCGCAGACCGTCCGGCGATTCGGCCACGGTGAAGTCGAAGTTGGTCAGCACCCGGCCGGCGGTGAACTGCCACGCGCCGAAGAACAGCGGCACGAAGCCCACCAGGAAGGCCGGGTTGCCCCACACCAGCGCGAAGACCATGAGTCCGGTGCAGGGCAGCAGGAAGAACCACGTCGGTACGGACAACAGCATCGACCCGACCAGTGCCGACATCGGGACGACGAGCAGGATGCGCTCGGGCGCCTCCCCCGCGTCCGGGGTGACGCCGGCCGCGCGGGCGAGGAGTTCGGCGCGCAGCGCCTGCGCTTCACTCTCCTTCAGGAAGGAGAGCTTGGCCTCGGCCCCGCGGGCGCCGCCGGCCACCTGGAGCTGCAACTCGGCGAGACCCAGGAGCCGGGCGACCAGCGGCCGGACGATGTCCACGGCCTGCAACCGGTCCAGGTGGACGTGCCGGACACGGCGGAACAGGACCCCGGAGTCGATCCGCAGGTCGGACCCTTCGATCCGGTACGTGGTGAACCCCCAGGACAGCCAGCCCACCAGCGCGAACACGGCGAAGGCCGCACCGGCCGCGTACACGCCCCACTGGAAGTTGTCGCCCCGGACTGCGTGCTGGCCGAACGCCGCGACGACGACCACCATGGCGGTCCAGCCACGGGCCAGCGGAGTGAGCGGATGCAGCCGGCGCGGTGCGGCAACCGGCTTCACCTGCACTGTCGTCTCGAACTGTTCGGGTGTCACGGTCACAGTCCCGCCGACCGGACTTCGCCCAGCTCGGCGAGCCGGTCCCGGACCCTGGCGGCTTCTTCCGGCGACAGTCCGCGGATCACCGCGTCGGTAGCCGCCGATGCCGTGTGCAGTTTGACCGTGGCGATGCCGAACTTCCGCTCCAGCGGACCGGCCTCGACATCCACGAACTGCATCCGGCCGTACGGGACCACAACCAGGCGACGGAACACGATTCCGTGCGCGATCAGCAGATCGTCGACCCGCTCCGCGTACTTCCAGGACCGCTGGTTGCGCAGCACCGCGAACCAGCTCCAGACGAGCAGCGCCAGCGCCGCGACCGCGAACAGCGCAGCGGCCCACCAGACCACCAGCCAGCCGAGCAGCCCGCCACCGACCACCGCCAGCGGAAGCAGCGTCACCAGGAGCAGTACGCGGCGCATCTTGTACAGCTGTTCGGAGACCGGGTGCCAGTCGGCTTCGGGCGGCGCCAGTGCTTGATCCATGTAGTTCAGCCTAGGGACAACCGACATCCCAGGGCGAGAGGGAACAACGTCGCATCTCGCCGGGCCCTGATCCGTCCGGACTCCTGGCAGACTCATTGCCATGACGAAGCAGGCCACCGTAGGCGTGGGCATCGGCGCGGACCAGCTCGAAACCACCGACATGGTGCTGAACATCGGCCCCCAGCACCCGTCCACGCACGGCGTGCTGCGGCTGAGACTCGTCCTCGACGGGGAGCGCATCATCACCGCGGAGCCGATCGTCGGCTATATGCACCGTGGTGCCGAGAAGCTTTTCGAAGTGCGGGACTACCGCCAGATCATCATGCTCGCCAACCGGCACGACTGGCTGTCGGCCTTCGCCAACGAGCTGGGGGTGGTCCTGGCGGTCGAGCGGATGCTCGGCATGGAGGTCCCCGAACGCGCGGTGTGGGCGCGGACCCTGCTGGCCGAGTTGAACAGGGTGCTCAACCACCTGATGTTCCTCGGCTCCTATCCGCTGGAGCTCGGCGCGATCACGCCGATCTTCCACGCCTTCCAGGACCGGGAGGAGATCCAGGCGGTCATGGAGGAGGTCTCCGGCGGCCGGATGCACTTCATGTTCAACCGGGTCGGCGGCCTGAAGGAGGACCTCCCGGCGGGCTGGATCGGCCGGACCCGGACCGCCGTGGCGAACGTACGGTCCCGCATGCCGCTCATCGCCGACCTTGTGCAGGGCAACGAGATCTTCCGCGCCCGCACCCGCGGCGTCGGTGTCCTGACGCCGCGGCAGGTCCAGGCGTACGGGGTCAGCGGCCCGCTCGCGCGGGCCAGCGGTGTGGACTTCGACCTGCGGCGGGACGAGCCCTACCTCGCGTACGGCGAACTCCAGGACGTCCTGAAGGTGGTCACCCGCACTGAAGGTGACTGCCTGGCCCGGTTCGAGTGCCTGCTCGACCAGGTGGGGGTCTCCCTCGACCTCGCCGACGCGTGCCTCGACCGGCTCGAAGAGCTACCGCCCGGCCCCATCAACCTGCGCCTCCCGAAGGTGCTCAAGGCACCCGAGGGTCACACGTACGCCTGGACTGAGAACCCGCTCGGGCTCAACGGTTACTACCTGGTGTCGCGGGGCGAGAAGACGCCGTGGCGGCTGAAGCTGCGGTCGGCGTCGTACAACAACGTCCAGGTACTGACGGAGCTGCTGCCCGGGTGCCTCATCGCGGACATGGTGGCGATCCTGGGGTCGATGTTCTTTGTGGTGGGGGACATCGACAAGTAGAAGCGCGTCGATCATGTACGGAAGTCCCCTAAATGATCTCTATCGGGGACTTCTGTACATGATCGACGCGGGCAATCAGCGGTCAGCCCGGGACAGCGTCAGATGAGGCCCTTGGCCTTCAGGTAGGCCTTCGCCACATCCGCCGCCTTCTCCCGGTCCTGGTCCACCTTCTTGTTCAGGTCGGCCAGGTCCTCGGTGGTCAGCACCGGCGCCAGCTTGTCCAGGACCGGCAGCAGCTTGTCCGCCTTCTTCGCACTGACGACCGGCAGCAGGTTGTCGGCGTTCTGCAGCTTCTTGTCGTCGGTCAGCACGACCAGGTTGAACGGGTCGAGGACCGCGTCCGTGGAGGTCGTCAGGACCAGCTGGTCGCGGCCGTTCTTGACGGCGTCCTTGGCCACCGTGGTGCCGACGCCCAGCGGGTCGACGCCGTCGACCTTGATCCCGTACGTCTTCGTGAGACCGGGTGCGCAGAACGGCCGGGTCTTGCACTCCTCGCCGGCTGCGATCTTCACGCCCACCCCGGCCTTGCCCAGGTCGGACAGGGTCTTGAGATTGTGCTGGGCCGCGAACTCCTTCGAGGTGGCGAACGCGTTCTGGTCCACCGCCTTGGCGGGGGCGCCCGGCTTGAGTTTGTACTCGGCCGCGATCGTCGTCAGCGCCTTCATCGTCGCGCCGATGTCCGGGGAGGCGAGCGGGGCGGCGTTCTGCCCGTTCTTCTTGACGTTGAGGAACTCGGTCATCGTGGCCGCGTACTCCGGGGCCACCGAGATCTTGCCGCTCTCCAGGTCCTTCGCGTACAGCTCACGGTTCTTGACCGTCTTGATGGACGCGTCGACGCCGTCCTTCTTCAGCAGCGCCTTGTACATCTCAGCGAGCACCTGGCTCTCGGTGAAGCCTGCCGAGGCGATCACCGTGCCGTCGCTGGAGCCGCCACAGCCGGTGAGGGCGGTGGCGCCCAGAACGGCGCCCGCCACCGTGGTCGCCACAATCGTCATCCGCTTACGCATCGGGGTGTCGCTCCTTGTGAGTGCTGTTGCCGAGTGCTGATGCCGCTCGGAAGTCCGCTGCGCACCGCCTGCTCAGCCCCGGGTCGCCGGAGCCAGCACCTTCTGCAGGAGTGCGAACATACCTTCGACTAGCAACGCCAGGGCGGCCACCAGAATTGCCCCGGCGAACACTTGGCCGAAGTCCTGCAGTTCAAAGCCCGCGGTGACGATCCGGCCGAGACCGCCGCCGGCCACCAGAGCGGCCAGCGTCACGGTCGCCACGACCTGGACGGCGCACGTACGCAGTCCCGTCATGATCATGGGCATGGCCATCGGCACCTCAACGCGGACGAGCAGCTGACCGCCGCTCATCCCCATGCCGCGGGCGGCCTCCACGAGGTCCCGGTCCACCGCCCGCATACCTACGTACGCGTTGGTCAGCAGTGGCGGCACGGCGAACAGGACCAGCGCGATGATCGTGGCCGTGTTGCCCATGCCGATCGGGCTGAGGCCGAGCAGCACCAGCACCGCGAAGGTCGGGACGGCCCGGCCGATGTTGGAGATGTTGATCGCGAGCGCACCGCCCTTGCCCAGGTGGCCGAGCCACAGAGCGAGCGGCAGCGCGATGAGCATGGCGATCAACAGGCAGATTGCAGTCAGCAGCACATGTTCCAGGAGCCGCTGCAGGATGCCGTCCGAACCGCTCCAGTGCGAGCCGTCGCCCAACCAGGTGAAGGCGTCACCGATGGCGTTCACAGTGCGGCTCCGGCCTTCTGGGCGGCGACGTCACCGACGGGCGCGCTGGGCACCGGCCGTTTGCGGTTCCGCTCCCAGGGGGTCAACAACCTCTGGGCGAGGATCAGAATCAGGTCCGCGGCGACGGCGAGCAGCACACACAGCACCGACGCGGCCAGGACCTGGGCCTTGAACAGGGAGTTCAGGCCCTCGAAGATCAGGTTTCCCAGACCGCCGTAGCCGACGATCGAGCCGACTGTCACCAGCGCGACGGTGGACACCGTGGCCACCCGCAGACCGGCCATGATCGCGGGCAGTGCGAGCGGCAGTTCCACCTGGATGAGCAGCCGCAGCGGCCCGTAGCCCATCCCCTTGGCCGCTTCGATGACGTCAGGCTGTACGGATTGCAGGCCGGCCAGGGTGTTGCGGACCAGGATCGTCAGCGAGTACAGGACCAGGCCGATCACCACGGTGGTTTCGGTCAGTCCACTGAACGGCTGGAGGATCGCGAACATCGCCAGGGAGGGGATCGTGTAGAGGATCGTCGTCGACCCCAGGATCGGTCCGGCGGCCCGCCGCCAGCGCCGGGCCGCCAGGGCCAGCGGCAGCGCGACCACCAGGCCGATCACCACCGAGACCACGGTCAGCCAGACGTGCTGGGTCAGCGCGTCCGTGATCTCGGGTCGGCGGGTACGCAAGTACTCACCGCAGATCCACGCGTTGTCCTTCAGACAGTCGCCCGATGCCATCATCACGGGCGGACACTACCCCTGCGGTATGACAAGCATTCCTGTGGGGAGGGGCCGGGCGGGCTCCGTTGGTGTGCCAACATCGGCGTCCGGGTAGTCAAAGTTAATTCCACACGCTCCCTGTCCCGGTAAAGGACTCAGGAATGATCCGGCTGGACCACATCAGCAAGCGGTACCCCGACGGCACTGTGGCCGTCGAAGACCTTTCGATGGAGGTCAACGCGGGTGAGCTGGTCACGCTTGTCGGCCCGTCCGGCTCGGGCAAGACCACCACGATGAAGATGGTCAACCGGCTGATCGAGCCGACCGGCGGCCGGATCTACCTGGACGGCGAGGACATCACCGACGGCGATCCGGTGAAACTGCGCCGCCGGATGGGTTACGTCATCCAGTCGGGCGGGCTCTTCCCGCACAAGACCGTCCTGGACAACACGGCGGTCGTGCCGGCACTCCTGCGCTGGGACAAGAGCAAGGCCCGCGCCCGCGCCGAGGAACTGCTCGACATGGTCGGCCTGGACCCGGCGGTGTACGGCGGCCGCTACCCGCACCAGCTGTCCGGCGGACAGCGCCAGCGCGTCGGGGTGGCCCGCGCCCTGGCCGCGGACCCGCCCGTACTGCTGATGGACGAGCCGTTCAGCGCGGTCGACCCGGTCGTCCGCGAACGGCTCCAGGAGGAGTTCTTGAAACTCCAGTCCGAGTTGCACAAGACGATCCTGTTCGTGACCCACGACATCGAGGAAGCCGTGAAAATGGGCGACCGGATAGTGGTGTTCTCGCAGAACGGCCGCATCGAACAGTTCGACACCCCGGCGATGGTCCTCGGCCAGCCGGCCAACGACTACGTCGCCGACTTCGTGGGCGCCGACCGTGGCCTGAAACGGCTCTCGGTCACCGCCATCGACATGGACGACCTGGAACTCCCGCCGGTGGTCCACCTCGACGACACCCTCGCGCAGGCGCAGGAGAAGATGATGCGCCTCGGCGCACGTTGGGCGGTCGTCCTGGACCAGGCGGAGAACCTGCACGGCTGGCTGGACTTTTCCAAACCGTACGACCGCACCACCGGCGACGGCACGGTCCGCGACCGGGCCCGGCTGATGCGCGCGTGGGTCCCCGCCGACGCGTCACTGAAACAGGCGTTCAGCACGATGTTGCAGTACGACGCCGGCTGGGTCGCCGTCGTCGACACCAAGGGCACGGGCACAGCCGGGCGGCGCTTCCTGGGCGTCCTCACCCCCGCGAAGCTGCACGAGGCACTGCGCCGCTCGGTCGAGGCCGAAGCGACCGGGCAGGCGACCAAGGACGTCGTCCTGGACACGATCGAGGGCTGAGGTCGAAGGCTGACCGTGTACGGAATTGAAGCTGGGCAGGTGCCGCCGTGACGGCGGCACCTGCCCAGTCTGTTCTTCGAGCGCTTCGGGTGCTTCGGGTTGTTCAGGTTGTTCAGGTTGTTCAGGTTGTTCAAGCTCTACAGGGTCAGCGGGCCTTCAGCGGCGGCTGGTCCGGGTCCTCCGGCACCTTGCACACCCACTCCAGGACCAGCGCCGCGACCACAAGCAGCACACCGGCCCCGGCGGCGAAGAAGCAGCGCACCGCCTGGTCGTGCCGCGCCGCGATGTCCCAGTCCTGCGCCAGGTAGATCCCGTAGCCGGCGTACAGCCCCGCCACCAGCGACCCCACCAGCGAGGACGCCTTCGCGAACACGACCGCCCTGGCCGCCGTCAGCGGCGGCACCGGCTTGGCGTCCACCCGGTGCGCCCGCTGGGCCTTGAACCGGTTGTACAGCGACAGTGCAGTCGTCCCGGCGATCACCGCGAGCAGCAGCAGCATGACCGGGGCCAGCGACGGGACGCCCGGCGGCGTGCCGCGCGACTCCCACAAGCTGGTCCCCGCGTACGAGATCCCGCCCGCCCCGACAGCGAGGGCGACCAGGACAAGGCGGCGCGTAGGTTTCATGTAGAGCTAACGCTCCAGGCTCACATGGATGTCGTCACGGCGGCGGATGCCCTCCGTACCGACCTCGTCGAGCAGGGTGGCGACCGGGCCGTGCCCGGCCAGTTGCGCCTCCGGGTCTATGTCGGCCCACGGGGCCAGCACGAAGGCGCGCTCGTGCGCCCGCGGGTGCGGCAGCGTCAGCCGCTCGTCGTCCTGCTGGACGCCTTCGAACCAGACGATGTCGACATCGAGGGTGCGCGGCCCCCAGCGTTCCTCGCGGACCCGCTGGAACGCCTCTTCGATCGTGTTGGCCCGCTCAAGCAGGTGCTTGGGGCGCAGGAGCGTCTCCACCGCGATGACCACGTTGAAGTACTCCGGCTGGTCGGGGCCGCCGAACGGCTCCGTCTCGTACACCGGGGACACCGCTTTGACGGTGACGCCGGGGGTGTCTGCGAGTTCGTCCACCGCGCCCTGCAGGGTCTCCAGGCGGTTGCCGAGGTTGCTCCCGAGGGACAGGACCGCGCGGCGCAGGGTCAGGACCGGCACCTGGGTGCTCTCGGCGAGGGGGTCGGTCTCCGGGGACTTGTCCCGCGGCGTCGGTTTCGACGACGTGGCCGTGCCCGGTACAACCGGCTCTACCTGTGCGGTTTCAACATTGCTCACGCTTACTCCCTGTCTACGAACTACGGAGCCCGGTATCTTCCCCGGCTCCGCCTTCGCTTCGCTCAGTCTGCGCCGGGCACCGGGCCCGTGCGCTCCGCCCGGTAGGGCGGGACCCGTGTGCTGCGCTGTGTTGTTCGGCGCTGTGGGGCTGTGACTACTGATGTGACCAACTGTTCGAAGACCGGTGTGTGTTCCGGTGTCTGGGTGTGATGCGTACGGCTTCCGCCGTTGCGGAAGCCTGGCGTAAGCCTGGGTGCGGGGCGGTTCAGCCGCGCGTGCGCACGATCGTCACGGTCACATCGTCGAAGGGCACGGTGATCGGGGCGTCCGGCTTGTGGAGGACCACCTCGACCTCGTGCACCAGGTCGTACTTGAGGCAGGCGTCGGCGATCCGCTGCGCCAGGGTCTCGATCAGGTTGACCGGCTCCCCCTGCACGACAGCGACCACGTCCTCGGCCACCAGGCCGTAGTGGACGGTGTGCTGCAGGTCGTCCCCTGCGGCGGCCTGCCGGGTGTCCACTCCCAGGACGACGTCGACGACGAACGTCTGACCGTCCTCCCGCTCGTGCGCGAAGACGCCGTGGTGGCCACGGGCCTTCAGGCCCCGCAATGCGACGCGGTCCAGCATCAGGTCTTGCCCTCCTCGTCGACGGCGCCCGCAGGCAGTGGCACAGCAGGTGTTCAGGTCAGCGGTAGTCCGGCACGCGGCACGAACCTGAGTACGAATGTACCCAGGGGTACAGACAACGGCTCAGGCCGGGCCGCGCACCGGAGCCGTCAGAGCTCGTCCTCGGGATCGGATTCGGCCATCACCGGCGAGGCGTGGTGCAGCCAGAGGCGCCAGGAGTCGCCCGTACGCCGGAAGATGCTGGTGGCCACCGCCCGGCCGCCGACAAACCCGGGGAGGCCGTCGCCGTCGTCGCCGTCCTCCGCCGCGGTGAGCATGTTGGCGGTACAGGTCAGCACCGCGGTGTCGCCTTCGACCCGCACGTCAGCCTCGGTGATGAAGAACTGGACGTAGCTCGTGTTCGCCATGATCAAGGCGTACGAGCGCAGTACCTCGGCCCGGCCGCGCAGCGCGGGCCAGCCCGGGTGGATGCAGGTCACCTCGGGACCGTCGGCCCATATCGCGCCGAGCTTGTCGAGGTCGCCCTCCTCCACGGAGTTCCAGAAGGCCAGGTTGATCTCGGTGACCGCCAGTTCGTCCGGGGACGGCGGCTGCTCCTCGGGATCACTCATGGATTCCCCGGTCATCGACGCGCCCCCGCCCAAGCCGAGGCGACCCGCACCGCGTCCCGCGACGCGGGCACCTCGTGCACCCGCACCGCCCACGCGCCCGCCTGGGCCGCGAGCACGGTCACCGCGGCCGTAGCGTCGTCACGACCCCGGGGTGGCCGGGGATCGCCCTTGTCGTCGGGCAGCAGGCGGCCCAGGAACGCCTTACGGGAGGCCGCGACCAGAAGTGGCCGTCCGATGCCGGTCAGGGCGTCAAGCCGGGCAAGGAGCGCCCAGTTGTGCTCGGCCGTCTTGGCGAAGCCCAGCCCCGGGTCGAGCACGATCGTTTCGGGGTCCACTCCGGCACCGACCACCTTGTCCATGCGTTGGATCAGTTCGGCCCGCACTTCGGCGACTACGTCGTCGTACACGGCCCGGCTCTGCATTCCCTCACTGTGCCCACGCCAGTGCATGACAACCACCGGGACCTGGGTGGCGGCCACGAACGCGGCCATCGCCGGATCGGCCAGACCGCCGCTGACATCGTTGACCAGCCGGGCCCCCGCCGCCACGGACGCCTCGGCGACCTCGACCCTGGTGGTGTCCACACTGACCAGCGCGCCGGCCGCGGCCAGCTCCCGGACCACCGGGACGACCCTGCGCAGTTCCTCAGCGGTGTCCACCCGGCGTGATCCCGGTCTGGTGGACTCGCCGCCCACATCGATCAGATCGGCACCCTGCTCGATCAAGGTCAACCCACGGGCCACCGCGGCACCCGGGTCGAACCACAGCCCGCCGTCGGAGAACGAATCAGGGGTCACGTTGACCACCCCCATCACGGCGCACCGATCAAATTCGGGCAGGCCCTTCACACTCATGACGACCAGCGTAGGGCCTGTCACCCACGCCCCGGGCCACGCGGACAGTCTGGACGACCAAGAGCCCGCACCTCGCGGTACGGGCTCTTGGAGGTGACTCAGACTTTCAGCGGCCGATGATCAGGCTCATCGCCTCGGCGCGTGAGGCCGCATCACGGAACTGGCCTCGAACGGCCGAGGTGACCGTCTTGGCGCCGGGCTTGCGGACACCGCGCATGGTCATGCACAGATGCTCGCACTCGATGACCACGATGACGCCGCGCGGGTTGAGAATCCGCACTATGGCGTCGGCGATCTGAGTGGTCAGCCGCTCCTGCACCTGCGGACGCTTGGCGAACACGTCAACCGTACGGGCCAGTTTCGACAGGCCGGTGATCTTTCCATCTTCGGCCGGGATGTAGCCGACGTGCGCGACACCGTGGAACGGGACCAGATGATGCTCACAGGTGCTTTGCAACTCGATGTCCCGAATTAGCACCATTTCATCGTGCCCGAGATCAAAGGTAGTGGTCAGAACATCATCGGCGTCCTGGAACAATCCCGCGAAAATCTCCCGGTACGCACGGGCCACTCGGCCGGGGGTTTCCTTCAACCCCTCACGATCAGGGTTCTCACCAACCGCGATCAGCAGCTCCCGGACCGCACGTTCGGCGCGGTCCTGGTCGAACTCGCCAACCGCGCGACCGTCGTAAGTCACCGGGTCGATCGTCACTTGTTCTGTCCCTTGTTCTTGTGATGACAAACGGCTCCTGGTTCCGGCGGCTGCCACGCCACCGGAACCAGAAGCCGGAATGTCACAACGAAACTCTTAGTCCTCGTCCGTGATGCTGGGCGTGTCGACTTGGGGAAGGCGCGTGTGGCCCGCCCCGTTGGCCTCGGCTGAGACACCGTTCGACAGCGCCAGCTCCTTCGGCGACATCACCGGAGGACGGCTGGAGGGCTCACGGCGGCTGGAACCAGTCCAGGCGGGCCTGGCCGGACGCTTGCGCACCGCCGTGAAGAGCTCGGCGATCATCGCCTTGTCGAGCGTCTCCTTCTCCAGGAGGGCGAGCACGAGGTTGTCCAGCACGTCGCGGTTCTCGACGAGGATCTCCCACGCTTCGTTGTGGGCGCTCTCGATGAGTCGCTTGACCTCTTCATCGACGATAGCGGCGACTTCTTCGGAGTAGTCGCGCTGGTGGCCCATGTCACGCCCGAGGAACGGCTCCGCGTTTTCGGTGCCGAACTTGATCGCGCCGAGGCGCTCGGTCATGCCGTACTGGGTCACCATCGAACGCGCCGTCGTGGTCGCCTTCTCGATGTCGTTCGCCGCGCCGGTGGTCGGGTCGTGGAAGACCAGTTCCTCGGCGGCCCGGCCACCCAGCATGTACGCCAGCTGGTCGAGCATCTCGTTGCGCGTGGTGGAGTACTTGTCCTCTTCGGGCAGCACCATCGTGTATCCGAGGGCACGGCCGCGCGGGAGGATCGTCACCTTGTGCACCGGGTCGGTGTTCGGCAGAGCGTGCGCCACCAGGGCGTGGCCGCCCTCGTGGTACGCGGTGATCTTCTTCTCCCGGTCGTTCATCAGCCGGGTCCGCTTCTGCGGTCCGGCCACGACCCGGTCGATCGCCTCGTCCAGCGCGGCGTTGTCGATCAGCTTCAGGTTGCCGCGCGCGGTGAGCAGCGCCGCCTCGTTCAGCACGTTCGCCAGGTCCGCACCGGTGAAACCGGGCGTACGGCGGGCGACTGCCAGAAGGTCGACGTCGTCGGTGACCGGCTTCCCCTTGGCATGCACCTTGAGGATGTCGTGCCGACCGATGAGGTCCGGGCGCTCGACCGCGATCTGCCGGTCGAAACGGCCCGGGCGCAGCAACGCCGGGTCGAGGATGTCGGGCCGGTTCGTCGCGGCGATGAGGATCACGCCGCCCCGGACGTCGAAGCCGTCCATCTCGACGAGCAGTTGGTTGAGCGTCTGCTCGCGCTCGTCGTGACCGCCGCCCATACCGGCACCACGGTGCCGGCCGACCGCGTCGATCTCGTCGACGAAGACGATGGCGGGCGCGTTGGCCTTGGCCTGCTCGAACAGGTCACGGACACGCGAGGCGCCGACACCCACGAACATTTCGACGAAGTCGGAACCGGAGATCGAGTAGAACGGCACGCCAGCTTCACCCGCGACAGCGCGGGCGAGCAGGGTCTTGCCGGTTCCGGGCGGGCCGTACAGCAGCACACCCTTGGGGATCTTGGCTCCGACAGCCTGGAACTTGGCCGGCTCCTGCAGGAACTCCTTGATCTCGTGGAGTTCCTCGACCGCCTCGTCGGACCCCGCCACATCGGCGAAGGTCGTCTTGGGCGTGTCCTTGGAGATCAGCTTCGCCTTGGACTTGCCGAAGCTCATGACCTTCGAGCCGCCACCCTGCATCTGATTCATCAGGAACAGGAAGACGATGATGATGAGGGCGAACGGCAGCAGTGTGAACAGCACGCTGAGGATCGCGCTCTGCTTGCCGAGTTTGACCGTGTACGCCTCAGGGATCTTCCCCTGGTCGTACTTGGTCTGCAGCAGCCTCTGGATTTCGAGGCCCTGCTCCTCGATGTACGGCGCCTTGATCTTCTTGGCGCCGTCGATCTTCTCGCCGTCCTTGAGGGACAGCTCTACAGCCTGGTCGTTGCCACCGACCAGCTTGGCTGACTTGACCTTGTCCTGCTCGATCGCCTGGATCGCCTTGCCGGTGTCGACACCCTTGAAGCCACTCGATCCGGAGACGAGCTGCATCAGGAGGATCACAGCGATGACGGCCAGCACGATCCAAATGACCGGTCCGCGGAAATAGCGCTTGACGTCCATCCATGCGGGGCTGAGGTTGCCCCGTCCCTCCTGCCAGCATCAGTCCGTCGACCGGGGGTGGCCAGACGGGTGCGTTGCCCCTGTGTTCAATGCCCATGTGTGGGGCCGGCCCGGTCGAACAGCTCCCGTGACACGGATCCCACTGTGGGTTAGACGGTACACCGGACATTGTCGCCCCACGCTGGGGACCGGCCGACAGTGGAGCTGGTGTCGGTGCGGCATCCGGGTGGAGGACACGTCCTGCCCGACCAACGTGGGGACACGTTCCACTTGTTCCCGGAACGTCTCCCCAGTGTCGTTGCGTTGATCAAGTGTCGCCGGTCTGCCCGGATCAGACGGGTTTCGACCCGCCGTAGACGTGCTCGGCGAGCGTCGCGACGAACGGAAGGTTGCGGTAGAGCTCCGCGTAGTCCAGGCCGTACCCGACGACGAATTCGTTGGGGATGTCGAAACCGAGGTACTTCGTGTCGATGTCCACGCGCGCCGCCTCCGGCTTGCGGAAGAACGCGCACACCTCCAGCGAGGCCGGGCCGCGCGACTTGAGGTTGGCCAGCAGCCAGGACAGCGTCAGACCGGAGTCGATGATGTCCTCGACCACCAGGACGTCGCGTCCCGCGATGTCGGTGTCGAGGTCCTTGAGGATCCGCACGACACCTGAGGACTTCGTCCCCGAGCCGTACGACGACACCGCCATCCAGTCCATCTTGACCGGCGAGTGCAGGGCCCTGGCCAGGTCGGCCATGACCATGACCGCGCCCTTGAGCACGCCGACCAGGAGCAGGTCCCGACCCTCGTAGTCCTTGTCGATCGCGGCGGCCAGCTCCAGGAGCTTTGCCTCGATCTCTTCCTGTGTGACGAGCACCTTCTCGACGTCGGTGCCCAGATCGTTGACGTCCACAGCTGTCTTCCTACGAGAGTGTCACGGGTGTCACAGCCCGGACCCGCGCGCCGCGGCGCCGGTCCGCACGCCGGTCCCGGAGTGGTCCTCCACCTCCGAGCGGGTGCCAGGAAGCGGCCGGACGGCACGGGGCTGCTGTGACGGTCGGTGGAAAAGAAGCCTGCCACACGAACGGAGTATCTCCACTCCACCGGGCAGGTGGATGGGCCCCTGGCCGCGCCACGCTGTCACCAGCCGGTCGACCGCTTCCACGTGCCGGGCGAACAGGTCGGTAGCCGGGCTCCCGGCGCGCAGCGCCGTGCGTCGCAGGATCCGGCGGCGCACCGCGGCCGGCAGGTCCGCGAGCGCCAGGACGTCCAGCGTCCCGTCGGGCCCCGTCACCTCGGCCTGGACCTTGTCGGCCCAGGAGTCCAGTGCCTCGGCGTCGTCGCGGAGCAGCCTGGCGGTCCTGGCCAGCGCCTCGGTGATCCCGGGGCCCAGCGCCTTCTCCAGGGCCGGTATGGCATCGTGCCTGACCCTCGACCGGGAGTAGGCCGGATCGGCGTTGTGCGGGTCGTCCCAGGTGGCCAGGCCCTGGGCGAGGCAGGCACCCCGGGTGGTCTCGCGCCCCAGGTCGAGGAAGGGGCGCCGGTAGAAGCCCTTGTCGCGCGGCATGCCGGACAGCGAACGGGCGCCCGAACCGCGGGCGAGCCCGAGCAGCACGGTCTCGGCCTGGTCGTCGAGGGTGTGGCCGAGGAGCACGATGGCGGCGTCGTGCCGCTCCGCCGCGATGTCGAGGGCTCCGTAGCGGGCGGTGCGGGCGGCGGCCTCCGGGCCGCCGCGGCGGCCGACGGTGACCCCGAGCGCCTCGACCGGGTCGAGACCGAGCTCACGCAGCCGGCCGGTCAGTTCAACGGCGCGACGGGTCGAACCGGCCTGCAGTCCGTGATCGACGGTGACGGCACCGGCGCGAAGGCCCGCACGGGGCGCCTCGAACGCGGTAGCGGCAGCCAGGGCCATGGAGTCGGCCCCGCCGCTGCAGGCCACCAGCACCAGGTCACCGGGCTGCAGGCCGCGCATTATGTTCCGGACGACGAGCCGTGTGGCAGCCACGGCGGGATGTGGTCCCACAGGGAGACACCTCCTAGGACGAGCGGACGTATGAGGGGCTGCTCAGCGACCGCGCCGGGCGGGCATCGGACGGCGTGCCGCCATCCAATATGCACCGCCGGCGCGCGCGGTTACGCAAAGAAACCTATCCCTTACGCTACGTCACCTAGGGGTCGACTATGGGTAACCACAGCCGTTTATCCCTCGATCAGGGTGTGGAAGCACTTCCGTGGACCCGGGTCACCCACATCTGCGGGTCGGCGATCTCAGCTCGGGTCGGCAGGGTGTTCGGCGAGGTCCACACCCGGTTGAAGCCTGCCATCCCGACCTGGTCGACGACGTGCCGGACGAACCGCTCCCCGTCTTTGTACTGGCGGAGTTTCGCGTCCATGCCCAGGAGTTTGCGCAGCACCTGGTCGATGCGGCCCGCGCCGTTCGCCCGGCGCTCCTGGAACCGGGCGCGGATCTCCCCGACCGAGGGGATGACCTGCGGCCCGACCCCGTCCATCACGTAGTCGGCGTGGCCTTCGAGGAGGGACATCACCGCGGTGACGCGGTGCAGGATCTCCCGTTGGGCGGGGGTCTGCACCAGCTCGACCAACGAGTCGGCCCGGTCGTCGGCAACGGATCCGCCGCCCGGCGTATCCGTCGACTCCACGCCGCCCTTGTCACCCTTACGGCCGCTGACCAGGGCGGTGACCGCTTCCTTGATGCGGCGGGCGACCGCGCCCGGGTCGACCTCGGTCTCGGTCAGGAAGCTGTGGATCTCCTGTTCGAGGTGGTCGCGCAGCCAGGGCACCGCGGTGAACTGGGTGCGGTGGGTCTCCTCGTGCAGGCACACCCACAGCCGGAAGTCGTGTGGGTCCACGCCCAGTTCCCGCTCGACCTGGACGATGTTCGGGGCGACCAGGAGCAGCCGTCCGGCCGTCACCTCGCCTTCGCCGGCATCAGGTGCGGTCGCGGAGCTACTCGTTTGAGAGGCGGTGGCGGGAGACGGGCGGGCGAAGGTTTCGTACTGGCCGAGCACCCGGGCCGACAGGAAGGCCAGCAGGGTGCCCAGCTCGAAGCCGGTGATCTTGCTGCCGACGCTGGTGAAGGCCGCACCGCCGGGCATCGTGGCGCGGCGCTCCTCCATCTTGTCCAGGAGGGGGCGCAGCACTTCGCCGAAGCCCTGCACGTTGGCGGTCACCCAGCCGGGCCGGTCGACGACCAGCACCGGCGTTTTGTTCGTGCCCGAGTCCAGGCCGGTGAACTCCCGTACGTAGCGCTCGGAGGCGGCTGCGTGTTCGCGCAACTCGGCGACGATCGCCAGTGCCTCTTCACGTCCTACTTCGGGGCCCGGCCGGGCCAGTTTATTGGCCGTGGAGACGGCCAGGTCCCAGTCGATCATGTCCACGCCGCTCGTCATGACGCCACGTTACGTGAGGAGCTGAGCATTTATCAGGGCAGCGACTGAGCGGAGCGAAGAAACGCGATGGGAGGACAACGCCCGCGCTTGGAGCCCGGCGTCAGCACAGTGCCCGCTTCTACCCTCCGCAGCCGCACCCGGAGAGCGTCGTGGCCATCCGGTCCAGGGCCGTACGGGCCTGTTCGACGGCGCCCGCCTTGTCGGCCAGGAAGGCGAAGGCGAGGAGCCGGCCATCGTTGTCGCGGACCAGTCCGGCCAGGGTGCTGACGCCGGTCAGGGAGCCCGTCTTGGCGCGGATGAGGCCCGCGCCGTCGGCGGATCCCCGGTCGTCGTAGCGTTCGGCCAGGGTGCCGGTGAACCCGCCGATGGGCATGCCGGTCACCGCGGAGCGCAGTTCCGGGTGCTGCGGGGACGCGGCGGCGGCCAGGACCTGGGTCAGGACCGCCGGCGGGAGCTTGTCGTTCTTGTCGAGTCCGCTGCCGTCCTTGAGGTCCATCGTGCCCAGCTGGACGCCAAGGCCCTGGAGCACCTGCTTCACCGCGGCCGTGCCGCCGGTGAAACTGGCCGGCTGACCAGCCTTCGCGGCGACGTGCCGGATCAGCGCTTCGGCCATGTCGTTGTCGCTGGCGGTCAGCATCTGCTCGATGAAGTCACCCATGGGCGGCGAGTCGACCGCGCCCAGGCTGCTGCCGGGGGTCGCCGGGGCGCTTCCGGCCGGAGCCGCGGCGGGCGCTTTGCCCTCGGCTGCCTTGCCGGTGACGGTGACGCCCTGCGCGGTGAGCATTCCGGCGAACTTGGCCGCGGCGTCGGCGGCGGGGTCGGCCACCCGGTCACCGACGGCCTCGACGACTGACGGCTTGACCCGGCCTTCGTCGGCCATCAGCGGGACGACCAGGGCGATGTTCTCGTTCTTGCCGATCGGGTGCTGGGACGTCCCGGTGTAGAGCGAGGTGTCGTACGCCAACGTGACCTGCGTCACCCCGACTGCTTTGAGTGCCTGGGCGGTCTGCGCGGCGAGGTCGCTGAGTTTGGCCGGCTGGTAGCGCCCGGCGTACTGCGCCCCGTCGAGTGCGGTCAGTGTCGGGTCGCCCCCGCCGACCAGCACGATCGATCCGGGGGTGGGCCCGGCGGCGACTCTGGTGGTCAGCCGGTGCTCCGGGCCGAGCGCGGCCAGCGCGGCCACCGCGCTGGTCAGTTTGGCGGTGGACGCCGGGGTGGACGCCTTGTCCTGCTCCTGGCCGTACAGGAGCTGCCCGGTCGCCGCGTCGGTGACCGCGAAGGGCACCTGGCCACCGAGCGCCGGGTCCTTGAGGAGCGTGGCGAGCGCGCTGGTCAGACCTGCTGTCGTCGGGATCTTTCCGGGTCCGTCCGCAGTCACTGCGGCGAGTACGGGGGGAAGGGGCCGCGTCGGCGAGTCAGCCGCGGAGGCCGCGGAACCGGCCCGCACCTCGCCGCGCCACGGCCCGTGTGCCACTACTGACAGCAGCACGAGCAGCAACCCCGCCAACGCTGCTCCGACCACTGTCGTTCTGAGCTTGGGCACGCGTGACCATCCCCTTTCTGCCGGCGGACCGGCTATGCGAGACACTGAAGAAAGCCTAGGTCTGTTTACGGCAGCCCGGAGACCCGCGTCACCCTCCAGCACTCGCTGGATGTGTGCTGGGGTTCCCGGATCCGAACGCGGCCTGTATCGAGACCTCTTCAGATCCCTGAAGGTCCCTACAAGCACAACGAGTGTCCGCGGGACTGGTCCCGTTCAGCACACTTGTTCAGTCAGTTGGAGGAGTCTTGGAGTTCGACGTTCTCGTCGAGATCCCCCGCGGATCCCGGAACAAGTACGAAGTGGACCACGAGTCCGGCCGGATCCGGCTGGACCGCATGCTGTTCACTTCGACCCGCTACCCGGCTGACTACGGGTACGTCGAGGACACCCTGGCCGACGACGGTGACCCGTTGGACGCCCTCGTCCTCCTTGAGGAGCCGACGTTCCCCGGCTGCCTGATCAAGTGCCGTGTCATCGGTATGTTCCGGATGACCGACGAGGCCGGCGGCGACGACAAGCTGCTGTGCGTCCCCGCCGGTGACCCGCGGATGAAGCACCTCCAGGAGATCACCGACGTCCCGGAGTTCGACCGCCTGGAGATCCAGCACTTCTTCGAGGTCTACAAGGACCTGGAGCCCGGCAAGTCGGTCGAGGGTGCGGACTGGACCGGCAAGGCCGAGGCCGAGGCCGAGATCGAGCTCTCGCGCAAGCGCTTCAAGGACGCCGCAAGCCACTGAGCCTCCGTGCGCCCCTGATTGAGACAGCCTGATTGAGACTGAAGGGGCGGTGCCTTGGCGGCACCGCCCCTTCAGTCGTTCCTTCAGCAGGTCACGGGCGGCCGTAATAGTCCGGCGCCCCCATGTAGAACATGTCGTCGATCCGGATGAAGGTCCCCGTCCGGGGGGCGTGCACCATCTTCCCGCCGCCCAGGTACATGGCCACGTGGTGGATGTCGTCCGGCCCCTTGCCCTCGGACCAGAAGATCAGGTCGCCGGGCCGCAGGTCCCGGAACGCCACCGGGGTGCTCTCGTAGTACTGCGTCGCGGCGAAGTGGGTGAACTGGACGCCGGCCTTCTCCCAGGCCCGCATGACCAGGCCTGAGCAGTCGAAGCGGTCCGGGCCCTCGCCGCCCCAGAGGTACGGCTTGCCGAGCTGGGCCAGCGCGAAGTCCAATGCCGTACGGGCGGACTCGGTCGTCGACGACCGGCGGTAGAGGTTGCGGCCGATGCTGCTGTCGGGGGCCCTGGCGGCGGCTTCCCTGGCCGCCCTGCGTACGGCCTCGGCGGCGAGCGCGTCCTGCCTGCGGCGCTCCAGGTCCACGGAGGTGCGCCGGGCGGTCGCCAGTTCGGCGAGTATGGCGTCCTTACGGCGGGTGACCTCGTCGACCATCCGCTGCTGCCCGGCGGCCTCCTGCTCGGCCTTCTCTTTGGTCTTTATGACGTCCTCGGTGGCCGCCTTGGCCGCCTGAACTGTGCTGTCCGCCGCCTTGCGGGCTGCGGCGGCCTCGCGCAGCGCGACGACCGTACGGTCCAGAATCTGCTGCCGGTCGTCGGCGACCCGGCGGATCGTCTCCATGCGGGTCGCCGCGTCAGCCGGGTTCGATGAGGTGACGAGCATCTCCAGCGCGCCGATCTGCGCACCGGGGCCGAGCCGGTAGGTCTCCGCGGCCAGGCGTCCGATCTCCGTCTTCGCCTCGGTCAGCGCCCGGTCGGCGGCGTCCGCGCGGGCCTTGGCCGCAACGGCGGCAGCCTGGGCCGCACGCTGTTTCACCAGCGCGCCGTTGTACGCCTCCGCGGCTTTGCCCGCTGCGATGTCCAGGCGGTGCATCTCGGCGGTCGCCTGGTCGAGGCGGCCCTGGACGCGACCGGCGTTGTCGGCCGCGTCCATGACGTGCTGTCGGGCCTTGCTGACGTCACCGGCGCTGGGCGGGGGGTCGTCGGCGACCGCTGGGGGCGCCAGGCTGAGGAGGAGGGCCAGAGCCACGGCTGCCGGGGTTCCGGCGCGGGCGACTGCACTGAGGGTGGGTCGTTTTACGCGCACACAGCAATAGTTCGTATAAAAAGCCAGAAATATACCGATTGGTGGAGAATATCCCACCGATGGCCGTACGGATGACTCCGCTCGGCGGACGCCCGGCCCACGTCCCCGCACAACCACGGGGCTCAGTTTTCGGACAGCCGCCAGACCCGTACGTCACCGGTCTCCGGATCGGCCGTCAGCCAGCAGCCGTCCTCCCTGACCACCAGCCACTCCCCCGGCCCGTCAGCCGCTTCGGGCCCGTACGCCACCTCGGCGACCGGCCGCAGGTCGGGCACCGAACACAGCAGGTGCCGCCCCCCTGAGGACGCGGCCAGGACCAGATCAGGCGTCAGGAACCCGGCGTAGACGTCGAACACCTCATCGACCTCGGCGAACACCCGCGAGGACGGGCAAGCGCTTATGACCGCGCCGTCCGGCTGCCGCACGATCCCCAGCGGCCCGTCGGCCACCGGGGTGGTCAGCAGCAGTTCACCGGCCGGGTGGACGTCGGCCAGGATCCGGTCCGTACCCGGAAGTTCGGCCGGGCCGACACCGTCGGCGGCGGCGATCCACCACACCCGGTGCTCATTGTCGGTGTGCGCCGCGGCCAGGCCGACGTACCGGCCGCCGGGGTGGACCACCAGGTCGGCACCGACCACGGGGACCGGCAGCGCCACGTCCCGGCAGACCGCGCCGTCCGCGGCGTCGAGCAGGACGCACCGGTCACCCTCGACCGTGCGCACGACCGCCCACACACCCTTGCCGTCCGGCGTGACCTTGCAGGTGCCCGCCTCGTCCAACTCCCAGGCCGCGTGCGGGTAGGACCACAGCTCGGCACCGTCCACGGCCAGGGCCACCACCCGGTCGGGGGCCGAGGCCACCAGGAAGGACAGGTCGGGGGCGACCGTGTGGCCGCCCTTCCAGTCGGCCGGCAGTTGGAGGCCGCCCAGCGCGTTCAGCCCGTCGTCGAGCACAGTCAGCGAACCGTCCGCGGTGTGCGCGACCCAGCCGCGCGCACCCGGGATCCGGTCGAGGGACCACAGCGGGGGGAGGGTTGCCTGGGCGATGAGGTGAGCGCGCATGCGCTGACGTTAGCCGTTCGGACCCACCCGGACGGCGGCACACCCGAAGGGTTCCCCTGAGCGTGTGGCGGTCAGGATTCCGGCAAAACATCTCATAGTCTGACGCAATGCTAGAAACCGTCGGACCGATGCAGAATCTCGCCGGATTGACAGCGCCTGGGCGCGGCGGGTTGGCCTGGCTGCTTTTCGCGTTCCTGACGACTTTTGTGATCACCCGCTCCATCACCCGGCTGATCCGGGCCGGCAGGGGCCCGTTCCGCGACATCAAACTCGGCGGCCTGCACATCCACCATCAGGTGTACGGCATCTTCCTGATGCTGGTCAGCGGTGCGCTGGAGTTCACCTACGAGCCCGGCGGCGTGCTCCGCAACGTGTTCGCCGGACTGTTCGGCACGGGTGCCGCGCTGACGCTGGACGAGTTCGCGCTGTGGTTCAACATGGAGGACGTCTACTGGGCGCAGGAGGGTCGCCAGTCGGTGGACGCGGTGCTCATCACCGCGTGCGTCGGCTTCCTGCTGCTGACCGGTTTTCAGCCGTACGGCGGGCTCTCGGTGGACTCCGACGACGGGGATGTGGTCACCGCCCGGATCACCTTCACCGTCGTCGTCGTCATCTTCATGACATTTGCGCTGGTCGCCGCGTTGAAGGGCAAGATGGCCTCGGCGCTGGTCGGAGTCTTCGTCGGTTTTGTGGGCATCGTCGCGGCAGTGCGCACCGCCAAGCCCGGCTCGCCGTGGGCCCACTGGCGCTACCCCGAAGGGTCAGCCAAGCGCGCGAAGTCACTGCGCCGGTTCCCACCGGGCCGGGTGACGCGGTGGGACCGCGTCAAAGACGCCATCGCGGGGGCGCCCAACCGTTGACGGGCACCCGCCGCCGCGTCGGGTACGCACAGAAACCCCTTCCGGAGTCCGTTGTGGCGGACGTATTCCCATGACCGACGCGGCGCGGCCCCGGTGGGAAACCCAGATCAGGCCCTACAGGTGCGGGATGACCTCGGTTTCGAGCAGTTTCAGGCTCTCCCACGCCAGCTCCGGCGGGATGCCGCCCATCATCGGGTGGAAGACGCCGAAGGCCGCGGGACCGGCGGCCTTGAGCTCCTCGACGTACTGCTCAGGGGTGATCACGCGGTACTGCCCGGTGGCCTTGAGCTCGTCCGCGTCGGCGACCGACGAGAAGCCGCCGGCACCGCTGGTGCCGGCCGCCGCCATGTTGTCGCCGTAGGCGTTGGACTCGTACACGGCGTGCGGGGCGATCCGCTCCCAGTCCGCTTCCGGGTCCTTGGAGAGGTGGATGAAGCTCGTGTCGCCGCCGAAGTACGCGCCGGGGTCCTCCTGGCCGAGTTTGCTCTTCTCGTCCCGGTAGAACTCGTACAGCTCGGGCGTGGAGGGCAGGAAGCCGTCGGCGATGCGCGCCGCACGACGGGCGACGACCTCGCTGCTGCCGCCGAGAATGATCGGCGGACCGCCCGGCTGGAACGGCGGCGGGGTGACACGTGCCGTCCGGCCGCGGAACTCGAAGGGCTCCCCGGTCCACGCCTTGCGGAGGGTCTCGACCATCTCGGTGGTGAGCTTGGCCCGCTGCTTCAGGGACACCCCGAACATGTCGAACTCGGCTTCGACGTAGCCGTTGGCCAGGACCGCGGTGATCCGGCCCTGGCTGAGCAGGTCGGCCACGGCTAGTTCCTCGGCGAGCGCGAGCGGGTCGTGCAGCGGCGCGGGGATCGCGGCGATCATGATCGCCAGGTCCGTCGTCCGGGCGGCGAACGCGGCTGCGACCTGGAGCGGCCGGGGCAGGTAGCCGTCCTCGCTGCCGTGGTGCTCGTGCAGGCTGACGGCCATGAAGCCGTTCTTCTCGGCCCACGTGACCATGTCCAGGGCCGCGGCGTAGCGCTCCCCCATCGCTGTTCCGGCGAAGGCCGGATTACGGAAGTCGAAGCGAAGGGTGAAAACGGCCATGCCGAACTCCTGACGTGGTGCTCCTGGCGGATCCAGGTTTGTGATGATGCGTCAGATTAGTTCGGGCAGGCAGACGAAACCAGACCTTGCCAAGGATCTTCCCCGGGCAAAGCCTGGTGCGGTCTGGCCAAGTCTGGATATCGCCCGTTCAGAAACGGCCAGGAATGCTCAGGAGCGGTAGACGATCACCTTGTCGCCGACGTTGGCCGCGTTGAACAGATTGGTGACAGCAGCCTTGTCGCGGACGTTCACACAGCCGTGTGAAGCGCCGTTGTAGCCGTTGGCTGCGAAGTCAGGCGAGTAGTGCACAGCCTGGCCGCCGCTGAAGAACATCGCCAGCGGCATCTTCGTGTGGTAAATCGTCGAGACGTGGTCCCGGGACTTGCTGTCCACCTGGAACGCGCCCTCGCGGGTCGGCAGTTCCGCGGATCCGAAGCGCACCTGCATCGAGTACTGCACCTGGCCGTCGATGACCCACGTCAGCTTGCGGCCGGTCTTGTCGATGCACATCGCCCTGCCGGTCAGGCAACGGGCGTCGAGCTTGGCCGCATCGCCCTTGACCGGCGGCTTGGCAGTCGGCATGGCAGTCGGCTTGGCGGTCGGCTTGGCGGTCGAGGGGCTCGCGCTGGGCGTCTTGCCCGGTGCCTTCGACGCCGCCGGCTTGGCGGTCGACGGGCTCGCGGCGGCGCTGGACGGCTTGGGCGAAGCGGCAGACGCCGAGGGTGCGGCACTCGGCGACGCTGCTGCGGAACTCTGGCTCGGGCTCGGCGTGACTGACGGGACCGCCACCGGAGTGCCCGGACTCTGGGGCGAGCCGGCATTGGCCGCCTTGTCGCCGTCCGAGCTGTCGCAGCCGACTGCGGCGACGAGCAGTCCGATTGTTGCCGCGGCCAGGGATATGCGCGGGGTGGCCGTGCGGTGAACCCTGTTGCTGTGCGTCATGACTGTTCGCCCCCTTCAAGGAAACCGGTGGATAGCGGTCCCGTCCGCTCTCACCTGGATTGACGCACTTCCGATCTCCGGGGTTGCAACGGAATGGGAACAGCTCGGTCACTTTCGTTCACCGTGCCGGATCCACTTACTGTTGCGACGATGTTGATCAACGTCCGTCCGCAGAAAAACGTCACCGCGCAGCGAAAACAGGAGCGATCATGTCCACCGGTCAGCAAGCCGTGTACCGCGCCAGGATCCCCATGCGGTTGCGGGGTGCCGACGAAGCGCACCGTGCGGCCACGCCGCTGGAGCTGCTCTTCGACCTGGTGTTCGTGGTGGCGGTGGCCCAGGTCGCTTCCGCTTTCCACCACTCGTTGGCCCACGGGCAGGTCAGCGACGGGATCGTCTCCTTCTGTCTGTCGTTCTTCGGGATCGCCTGGGCGTGGATCAACTTCACCTGGTTCGCCTCCGCGTTCGACACGGACGACGTCGTGTACCGGCTTCTGACCTTCGTCCAGATGGCCGGGGTGCTGGTCTACGCCGCCGGGGTGCAGACCGCCTTCGACGACAAGAACTACGTGTTCGTCGTAGCCGGGTACGTGGTCATGCGGATCGCGCTGATCCTGCAGTGGCTGCGGGTGTCCCGGGAAGTGCCCGGCGTGCGGACGCTGGCCGTCCAGCAGTCGGTCGGTTACGCCGCGGTCCAGGTGTACTGGGTGGTCATGCTGTTCGTGCCCGCCGGTGTGGTCCTGCCGATGTTCCTCGGCGGCATGGTCCTGGAGATGCTCGTCCCGTTCCTGGCCAAGTGGTACAAGGCCGGGATGGCCTACCATCCGCAACACATCGCCGAACGCTACGGCCTGTTCACGATCATCGTGATCGGCGAGTCGGTGACCGCCTCGACGGTGGCGATGAAGGACGCCTGGGCCGAAAACAGCACCCACGACGCTGCGATGGTCGCGGTGTCGGTCGCCGCGCTGGTCCTGCTGTTCGCCGTGTGGTGGATCTACTTCGAGTACAACGACCACGTCCCGGCGGCCGGTGGTCTGAAGTCCTCGTTCGCCTGGGGCTACGGGCACATCGTCCTGCTCGGCGCGATCGCCGCGATGGGTGCCGGGATCGAGGTGCTGGCCGCGTCGATCACCCATGCGAAGGACGTACACCTGAGCGATGTGGGCGTTGCGATGTCGGTGGCCGTCCCGGTCGCGCTGTTCCTGTTCTGCCTGGCCGCGTTCCCGAAGACCGGCAAGGTGGTGTTCGGCGACTCGCCGGTCCTGCTGGCCGCGTTCGGGGTTGTCGTTCTGCTGTGCGGTTTCCTCGGCGCGGTCGTGCCGCCGAAGGACTCGCTGATCGCCGTGGGTGTCGTCCTGGCGGTCCTGATCACTTACGGCACGTTGCGGGCACGCGGCAAGGTGCTGCCGGCCGACGAGCACTGACGGTGTCCTCCGGGCCCGGAAGAACCGTTCTCGTACGGACAAAAAAAGTGGGCCTGGTCACCCTGCGGCGACCAGGCCCATCTCCGTACGGTCAGACCTTCTTCTGCTGATCCGCGTTGCCCGGCCACCACGCCGCGTGTCCGATCAGCGCGGTCAACGCCGGGGTGAAGAACATCGCCATCACAAACGCGGAGACCACGATGCCGAAGGCCACCGCGAAGCCCATCGAGCTGAGCAGCGAGTTCCCCGCCAGCATCATCGTGGCGAAGGTCGCGGCCAGGATGAATCCGGCCGCGGCGACGGTCGGTCCGGCGTGCCGGACGGTCATGCTGGCGGCTTCCCTGGGCTCGCGGCCCTCCCGCGCTTCCTCGCGCAATCGGGCGATCATGAGGATGTTGTAGTCGGTGCCGATGGCCACCACGAACAGGTACATGATCACCGGCAGCATGAACATCAGCCCGGACTCGCCGCGGATGTTCTGGAAGACCAGCACGGTGGCGCCGAGCGTCGCGGCGAAGCCGAGGCCGACCGAGGCCATGAGGTACCAGGGCGCGACCACACTGCGCAGGAGCAGGCCGAGGATCAGCATGATCAATACGGCGGCCGTCGGGAACACGATCTTGTAATCGTGGTCGACCGCCGTGTTGATGTCGGAGTACACCGAGGTCATCCCGCCGACCAGCGCGGTCGACCCGGGCGGCGCGTCCTTGCGGACGGCGTCCCGCAGGTCGCCCATCACATCGATCGCCTTGTTGCTGGCCGGGTCGTACTTGAGGATCACCGGAACGTCCGCGGTGTTGCGGTCCTGGCTCAGCAGCGGCTCGTTGACCTTGGCCACGCCGTCGGCCGTACGCATCTTCTCGGAGAACGCGGTCAACGCGGCGGGTTCGAGCGGACCCGTGGTGCTCTTCAGGAAGACATGGCTGGGGTCCGCCGCACCGGCCGAGAAGCCGGTCTCCAACTTCTTCTGGACGACCATCGATTCCTTGGTCGCCGGCATCGAGGAGGAAGCCAGGTCGAAGGTTCCCTTGTAGCCGAGCGCACCGAGTGCGAGCAACACCATCAGGCCGCCGGACAGCAGCGCGACCATGACCGGCTTAGTGGCGACCACCCGGCCCATCGCGGCGAACTTCGCGTCGGCCGGCTCGGTCTGCCAGGCCTTGGACGGCCAGAAGATCTTCGTGCCGAAGAGCGACACGACCGCCGGGATCAGGGTCAGTCCGGCGACGAGTGTGACGGCGACCGAGATGGCCAGCGCCGGGCCCATGGAGCGCAGCATGCCCAGCGAGGACAGGATCAGCGCCATGAACGCGATGATCACCGCGCCGGCCGCGGAGGCGATGGCCTCGCCGACCCGCGCCACAGCGTTGACCATGGCCTCCTTGGGTTCTTCGCCGAGCCGCAGGCGTTCGCGGTAGCGGAACATCAGGAACAGGATGTAGTCGGTTCCGACGCCGAAGAGCACGACGATCAACAAGGCTGTGATCGAGCTGTCCGCCTTCAGGTCGAACGTCTTGTTGGCCCAGGCGATGAGTCCGTTGGCGATCTGCGAGACCACGCCGATGGTGATCACTGGCAGCAGTGCGATCACCGGACTGCGGAAGATGATGAGCAGCGTCAGCAGGATGATCACGACTGTGCCGATGCCGATCAGCGCGTTGGCCTTCTCGGAGGCGTCCTGCTGGTCGAGTCCCCGGGCGGCGGAGCCGCCGACCCTGATCGTCAGGTCGCTGCCGGCCGTCTGCGCCCTGACGTCCGTACGCAACGCCTCGGCCGCATCGGACTGTTTGGGTTGCCCGGCGGACTTGTCGTCCATCTGGACCAGCCCCATCGCGTACTTCCCGTCCGCGGAGGGCGGTCCCACGATGATCTGCTGGACCTGGTCGATCTTCTTGGCCTTCAGGCCGTCGACCACCTGGCTGAACTTCACCGTGTCGGCCGCGTTCAGCGGCTGGCCGTCGTTGCGTTCGCCGAGGAGGACCGCCGACGGGTTGAAGGCCTGTGGGAAAGCCTCCTTCTGAAGGTCGGCAGCCTTGATCGACTCATAGTGCCGGGGCAGGAAGCTGCTCGCGTCGCTGCTGGTGGACAGGCCGGGCGAGGTGCCGATGATGACCACCGCGGCGATCAGCCAGGCGACGATGGTCCAGACCGGGTGATGGACAACCGCCCGTCCGATGCGATGAAACACAGCTACGAACCGCCTTTCCGGCCCCCGACTGGATGGAAGGGCCCGGCACAGACGGGCCCACAGTCGAGTTTCAACCGGAATGATCACTCCCGCCACCGCGCACCGCCCCGGTGAGTTGGACTGCTGCCTTCCCGTCGGTGGGCGGCGGTACGGCTCTCGCCACGAATATCGCGGCGGTACGCGTGCGACTGCCTGAGCGGGGCATCCGTCGCAGAGACCCACGGAAATATCGACCTGGGTCGTAATTTGGGTCGGGGCATCCTGGCATGGCGGGTCGGCTGGTGGGTGATCACCGCACGGCGGCGCGGTCGGAGACCAGGGAGCAGATCGCGTCGATGGTCTCGGGGAGGGTCTCGCGGCGTCCGTG
>NZ_JBXAWK010000039.1:0-63755 GCF_057291755.1 Kitasatospora sp. UYEF31 | reverse complement strand
GGGGAGACGGTCAGCCCGCCGGCCTCCAACTCCCCGACGGCGGCGTCCATGTAGAGGGAATTCCACCAAGTATCCGGGGCAATCGAGTGAACCGGATACTTTCTGGACGACGAAGTACATCGACGCCGCGGTCGCCCAGCTGCGGGCCGAGGGCCACGAGATCCGCGATGAGGATGTCGCCCGCCTGTCCCCGCTGAAGTTCAAGAACCTCAACGTCCTGGGCCGCTACAGCTTCACCCCCTCCACCCCGTCCCAGGGACTGCGCCCGCTGCGCGACCCGGACGCCCCCGAGCTCGACGATGACGAGGACGGTGGGGATGAGTAGAGGCGCCGGCCGATATGCCCGGCCCGGCGGCGCATCGGCCCCCGCTACGAGGCGGCGCGCTCCAGGAGGTCGCGCACCGCGGGAGTGTCCCGGTGTGGCGCGAGCGCGGCCAGGACGGTGTCCAGGCGCCTCACGGCCCGTGGGGAGTCGGAGGCGGCGGCCAGGTCGTAGACCCGCGAGGCGACCGCGGCGGCTTCGTCGATTTCGTTGGCGTCCACGTATGCCTGTGCCAGCCACGACGAGTACAGGGCGACTTCGCGGACGTGGGTGGTGTCGTAGCGCTCCAGCGCGGCCGTCAGCAGGGGTACGGCCCGCAGTGGCCGGTGGGTCTCGGTGAAGACCCGGCCCGCCATCACGTCGGATTCGTCCCGCGAGCACCAGTACAGCCAGTCGGGCCGCTCCGCGTCGTCGTCGACCTGGTCGTGGGAGGTAGTCGAGCGTCCGACCGCCCACTGCGCTTCGCGGGCGTCGCCCGCCATGGCGGCCGTCCAGGCGACCTTGTCCAACAAGAGAGTGCGCTCCAGCGGGCTCGCGGTCCCGTCACATCCCGCCAGGGCGGAGCGGGCCATCAGGAGTCCTTCGTCCGGCCGGCCGTTGTTGGCGTAGGCGTATCCCGCGCATCCGAGGTTCAGGGCCGCCAGCGTGCGGTTTCCGGCGGCGTGCGCTGCCTTGATCCCGGCCAGGTACAGGCTCACGCCCTGATCCACGCGGCCGGCGTCGCAGGCCACCCAGCCCGCCAGCTGGGCCTGCTCGGAGAGCAGTGCCAGCAGACGTCGCCCGCTCTGTTCGGTGTAGGACGCCTCCCGGGCGAGCTTCACCGTTTCCCGCAGTTCCTGCATCACCGCCGGAAGCAGCACGGTGACGCCCGCGAAGTCGTCGAGGCGCCGTAGCCGCACGGTGCGCTGGTCGAGATCGTCGAGGAGTTCGGTGCCGATGCGGCGGCCGGCGTGCTGGTGCACGACCTGGGGCGGCGGTGTCACGAGCCATGCGTGGGCGATGGCGGCCGCGTTGTCCGCCGTCACCGCTTGGTCGCCGTCGAGCATGGCCGCGAGCGTATCCACCTGTGCCCGGTCCCAGAGGCCACCGGCCAGGGCGAGCGGAACCGGGGTCCGGGTTCCGCTGCGGAGCGCCACCGTGCGTGCCACGGCCGTTTCCATGACGTCGTGGGGGATGCCCAGGACCCGGCAGAGCACGGGCCACCACTCTTCCGGCAGCCGCAGCCCGGCTTCCCACCGGTAGACGCTGTGCCGCCCCAGGCTCACGGTCCCCGCGGTGGTGTTCAGCGCGTCCGCCACGTCCTGCTGCGACATGAGCCGGGACTCTCGGGCCGCTTTGATCAACTGCCCTGGTGTGTATGCCTGTTCCATCGCGGGCGTCCCCTCGTCACTGGCCTACACCCTGGCATACAGCCTGGCAGCCGACTACCGATCCGGGTGCGCCGTTGACTGGTCGTAGTCGCCATATGGGCGGCTCCCCACGGCAGCGGGCCGCAGCACGACGGAAAGCGCTGCGGCCCGCTGCGTTCAACGGTGGCAGGAGTGATTGCGGTGCCGAACCTTCGTCTACCTGTCGTCAGCCGCCGGGCCGGGCTGGGCCAGTCGCTCCGCCGTGTGCTCCAGCTCGACGCTGTGGGAGCCCTTGACCAGGACGATGTCCCCCGGCTGGATCAGGTCGCGGGCCAGGGTCAGGGCGTGGTCCCGGTCGCGGGCGCCCACGACCTTCAGCTGCGGGTTGTCATGCTGTGCAGCCTCGGCCATGGCCCGCGCGTCGTCGCCGCCGACCGCGATCAGCACGTCGATGCCGGCGGTGGCGACAAGACGGCCGACTTGCCGGTGCTCCTCGCCTCCGTCGGCACCGAGCTCCTTCATCTCGCCGAGGACCGCGATGGTCCGGCGGCCGTCCTGCATGGCCTCAAGCGCCGAGAATGCAGCCTTCATCGAATCGGGGTTCGCGTTGAACGCGTCGTTGATGATCCGCACCCCGTCGGGCCGGTCGGTGACCTCCATGCGCCCCGACGCGACCAGGACCGCGCGGGACAGAGCGGCGGCCGTCTTCTCCACGCCGGCGCCCAGCCCGATGGCGACGGCAGCGGCGGCCAGCGCGTTCGAGACGTGGTGCGCGCCGTGCAGGGTCAGATCGACCCGCGCCTGAGCACCCTCGGCGGCGAGGGTGAAGGAGGCCCGGCCCGAGGTGTCGAGGGCGACGTCCAGGGCGCGTACGTCGGCCTCGGCCTCGATGCCGAAGGTCAGCACCCGGGCGCGGGTGCGCGAGGTCATGGCGGTGACCAGAGGATCGTCGGCGTTGAGGATCGCCAGGCCGTCCGCGGGGAGTGCTTCGACGAGTTCACCCTTGGCCTTCGCGATCTGCTCGCGTCCGCCGAACTCGCCGACGTGGGCGGTTCCCACGTTGAGGACCAGCCCGACCGTGGGCGGGGCGATACGCGTGAGGTGGGCGATGTGGCCGATACCGCGGGCGCCCATCTCCAGCACGAGGTAGCGGACGCCCTGGTCCAGGTGGGTGATCGTCAGTGGCATGCCGATCTCGCCGTTGAACGACTGCACCGTGGCGAGCGTCTCCCCGAGTTCTGGGAGGACCTGGGCGATCAGGTCCTTGGTGCTGGTCTTGCCCGCCGAGCCGGTCAGCCCGATCACCGTTGCTTCCGGTACGGCGGCCAGCACGGTGCGGGCCAGTGCTGCGAGCGCGTCGAGCACGTCGTCGACGATCACGGCCGGGACGCCGACGGGCCGGGTGGCCAGGACCGCCACCGCACCGACTTTCACCGCGTTCGGCGCGAAGACATGCCCGTCGGCGTGCTCACCGGGCAGCGCGGCGAACAGGCCACCGGGCTGAACCGTGCGCGAGTCGACGACCGCGGGCGCGGTCATCAGCACGGACGGGTCCGGCACGTCGCACAGACGGCCGCCGACGGCGGCCGCGACGGCTTCGAGCGAGAGGGGGATCACGAGACGAACTCCGCATCAGCAGGGCTTGCCCGGCACGGCCAGCAGGCCACCGGTTCGGCTTTTCGACCGTAGCGCCTTGACGGGCCGGCACATCCGAGACCGGCCAGAGCACCCACGAACAGGAGCACCAACTGATGACGCAATCTCTCGAACCCGGCCGGATCGCCGTTGTCTCCGGAGGCAGGTCCACCGAGCGGGAACGGTCCCTGATGTCCGGCCGCGCCGCCCTGGAGTCACTCGAACGGCAGGGCTACACCACGGTGTTCCTGGACGCCGCCGACAAGGACTTCGCCGACCAGGTCCGCGGCGCCGACACGGCGTTCCTGGCCATCGCCGGACAGTACGCCGAGGACGGCAAACTCCAGGGGTTACTGGAGTCCCTGAACATCCCCTACACCGGCTCAGGCGTGACTGCTTCGGCGATCGGCATGCACAAGACGTTCGCCAAGACCGTCGCGGCCGCCGCCGGCGTGGCGGTCCTGCCCTCCGTCAACGTCCCGGCCCGTGACCGCGACACGATCACCCAGGTCATCACCCACGCGATGGCGTTCCCGCTGATCCTCAAGCCGTTGTCCGAAGGCGGCTCGATCGGCATGAGCGTCTGCCACGACACCGCCGAGCTCGCCGCCGCTCTGCCCACGGTGAAGGCCGCCGACGGGTGGTTCGCCGAGCCGTTCACCACCGGCACACCGGTGACCTGCGGAATCCTGGAGGTCGACGGTTCCCCGGTGGCCCTGCCGCCGCTGGAGACCTTGCCCACCGACGCCGAGTTCTACGACTACGCCACCAAGCGCGACAAGACCAAGTACCACTACCGGTGCCCGGCCGAACTCCCCAGCGCCACCCTCGACGCGATCACCACCGCCTCGCTCACCGCGCACAGCGCCCTGGGCTGCACCGGATACTCCCGCTCCGACTTCATCGTCACGCCCGACGGGAGCCTGGTCTGGCTGGAGGTCAACACCCTGCCGGGCCTCTCCCACACCGGGAACCTCGCCACCATGGCAGGCGCGGCGGGTATCGACTACGACCAGCTCATCCGCATGATCCTCGCCACCGCCACCACCAGTGAGGGGTACCGGCCGTGAGCGAACTGACCGCGCGCGACGTCGAGGACGCCGCCGCCAACCTCGCCCCGGTCGCCGCCCGCACCCCGGCCCTGTCCGCGCTCTCCCTCGACCAGGCGGCGGGCTGGCCGGTGGTGTGCAAGGCGGAGAGCCTCCAGCGCACCGGCTCCTTCAAGTTCCGCGGCGCCTACCACCACGCCTCCTCCCTCCCCACCACGGAACGCGCCCGCGGTCTGATCGGCGCATCCTCCGGAAACCACGCCCAGGCCCTGGCCCTGACCGGCAGGCTCCTCGAAGTGCCGGCCACCGTCGTCATCCCCGCCGACGCCCCGACCCCGAAGGTCGAAGGCATCCGCGCGCTCGGCGGCCGGGTCGTCACCTACCGCCGGGACGCCGAGAACCGCGACGCCCTCGTGGCCGAGATCGCCGCCCGTGACGGCCTGGCCATAGTCCCCTCGGCGAACTCCCGGCACATCATGGCCGGGGCCGGGACCGCCGCCCTGGAACTCCTCACCGACCACCCCGAGATCGAGACCCTCGTCGTCCCCGTCGGCGGCGGCGGACTCGCCGCCGGGACCGCCACGATCGCCAAGCACCTGAACCCCGGCATCAAGGTCATCGGCGTGGAACCGCAGGAGGGCGCCGACACCCTGCTGTCGATGCGCTGCGGCCGGCGCATCGCCCTGCCCGAGGTCCCCGCCACCATCGCCGACGGCCTCGGGCACACCAGCCCCTCGCCGCTGACCTGGGCCGTCAACTCACGTCTCCTCGACCACGTGGTGACCGTGACCGACCAGGACATCACGGCCGCCATGGCGTTCGCCTTCCGTCACCTGAAGGTCGTCGCCGAACCCAGTGGCGCTTGCGCCCTGGCCGCCGTCCTTGGCGGCCTGATCCCCCATGAGTCGGGGATGATCGGGGTGGTGATCTCTGGTGGCGGCGTGGACTGGCCCACCTTCCACCGGCTGATCAGCCAGAGCGCCCGCCGGAAGGAACCCGCCCGTGTCTGATCACCACCCGTTCCCCACGATCACGCAGTACGTCAGCGCGGACCTGATCCACGCCTTCGCCTACGGGGGCCGCGCCCACGACGACGATCCCCGCTGGGAGGAGTCAGGCGCCCCCGACCGCGACACCTACGGCCGGTGGTCCGGCCACATGTGCGGCATGGCCTGCCTGCGCATGGCGCTCCTGGCCCGTACGGGCGAGGCGCCCACCATGTTCGAACTCCTCGACGGCGCCCGGAAGTACGGGGCGTACACCGAGGATGTGGACACCGGCGCGATCCGCGGCCTGATCTACGCCCCGTTCGTCCAGTACGTGCTGGACGTCCACCCGCTGGGCGCCGAGGTGTACCCGCACCTGACCGTGCCCGGTCTCCTCGACCTCCTCGACGGCGGCCGGATGGTGATGGCCTCCGTGCACAAGGAGATCCGCCGCCCGGAGAACCCCGCCCCCGGCAAGGGCGGGCACCTCGTGCTCGTCACCGGCCGCCAGGGCGACACCGTGCACTTCCGCAACCCGTCCGGCCACACCGAGCAGGCCCGTACGGCGAGCCTGCCAGTGGCCGATTTCGCCGAGTTCTTCGGCGGCCGCGGCGTGTCACTGACCTGACACTGCCGGCGCCGCTGACCCAAGCCCCGGGCCGGGGACAGGATGTGACGGACCCGGCCCGGTTCCAGACCGCGCCCGCCCGACGCCCGATACTGTCGGCCCGCGACGGTGACCGCTCGATGAAAGCCCTGGTAGAACCCGTGATCTACGACTTCCCGCACCGAATGAAGGGATGCCCGGTCCTCGGCGCCGTCCCCGGAATGCCGGGGCCCTTCGGCGTGTACCGGCCCGAGACGGAGACAGACGAGCCGCCGCAGGACGCGTACGTCACTGCTGTCCCCGCCCCGCGCGACGGCCGCGAGCGGTGAGCGGGATCTGGCGGCAGGTCCTGGCCGCCTACACCACCGACCAGCACGACGAGCGGGACCGCGAGCAACTGCTCGCCCTGGGTGCCGCCGAACTCGCGCACGCCCGCAGCAGCGAGGGCCGGCCCGCGTCCGCTGAGGACGTTCAGCACATCGCGCTCCAGGAGTTCGGGCTCCTGATCGGCATCACCCAGGCACGCACCGCGCTGCGCGAACGCCGCTCCCGCCATCGGTGACTCCGACCGCGTTCACGCGTTGAAGCTGCGTGACCACGATGACGACGCGGCCCGTGCCGGTCGCCGGCTGCACCGAAACGGCTCCGCCCACGCCGGGTGAGCCGATCTTCGCGGCGCTGGCCGCCCACTGGACGGCGGAGGGGCGTGTCGTGCCCGGTCAGGTGGATCAGGAATGGGCCATGCTGGCAGGCAGTTGCCCGTGGCCCCGGCGGTAGAGACCAGCGTGGTGCGGTGGTCGCCCCACGGCCCGCATCCGCTGCACCGGCCGGCAGCCTCGAAGCCTGCCCGGCCACCGAGGCTGCCGGACCGGCCGGTCATGTTGGGCCCCCTTCCGGTCCGGCAGCCCTCACCCCGGGGGTTACGAGGTGTTACGGCCGGAGGCCGCCCCCCGGGGGGCGGCCTCCGGCCGTAACACCTCGTAACCCCCGGTAAGGCCCGTAAGTTCAGCAAAACTGAGGGTATTTCAGTGCGAACCCACGGGTCGGGGGATGTGCTTCAGGCTGGTGTGTCCGTGGGTTCAGATGAACCCCGAGGCTGTTGTGCCAGTCGGTGGGCCTCGGACGTGACGTCAGCGTCGAGCTGGGCGGGTGTTCTGCCGCTGTATTCGAGGGTGTCGTACTCGTCGTCGAGTTCGGCGAGCCGTTCAGCCAGAGGAAGTCGATGGCCGAAGCGCTGATGGGCCTGGAAGGCGAGTTCCCTCGGCGTCAGCTCGCCTGACAGCAGTTGGTTGGCGAGAGCTCGCACGGCAGCTTCTTCGCCGGCATGGCTCCCGGGAGCGTAGTAGGTGAGGCCAAGTTCTTCGAGGGCCGCCGGGAGGATCTCGGGAACGTCGTAGTCGGCTTCGCTTCGTGTGCGTGATGCCAGGGCCAGAAGCGCGGGGCTGTCGAGTCCGGCAACGAGGGCATTGCATGCGGCGGTGACGACCTCGTATGCCGGGGCCGCGCCGATGCTCCAGAGCACGGCGCGGTCCTGCAGGGCATCTGCTGCTTCGATCGAGGTCACACCGCCATGATCGCTCGATGCTGCGTTCCGGTCGAACAGGTTTCACGGTTGGGACTGCTCGGCGGCCTGCTCCAGAAGTGCCCGGGCGGAGTCCGCGTAGCGCATGGCGGTGGTCTCGTGGAGGCCGAACACCTCGGCGAGGTGGAGCGGGTCGGGGCCCTGGACGAGTGCCTCTTCGAGCTGCCGGTCGACGCGGAGCCTTTCCAGGGTCGCATCCTGTCCGCGCATGGCCGCGCTGACCCAGTGGTTGCTGGAGCGGGCGGTGCCCGTCGCGGTCTGCTGGTTGATCAGCAGGTGGAGGTTGGCGGTGTTGGGCCACCGCTTCCTGCGGTAGTCCAGCCAGTCCAGCAGCAGCTTGAGGGTGAGGTCGTCCAGTGGGCGGACGCGGCCGGCGATGACCAGGCGGCGGTTGCCGGGGTCGGTGTCGTCGAGCATGAGGGTGGCGATCTGGGCGACGCGGGCGGCGTGCACGGCAGCGAGGGCGAGGATAAGACGGGTGGCCGGGGTGGTGGCTGCGGCGACGGCCCGGTCGACCTGGGCGGCGGCCAGGGGTTGGAGGACGCCGGACTCGTAGCGGCCGACCTTGATGCGGCTGGTCGGGTTGCGGAAGACCAGGCCGGACCGCTTGGCCCAGGAGAACAGCGACCGCAGGGCGACGAGCTGGTCGTGGTGGTGGCGGCCGTGCAGCGTCTTGACGTGGGCGAGCAGGTCGTCCCGGGTCACTTCCCGCAGGTGGTCATAGTGTTCGGACCAGTCCAGCAGCGCGGGGCGGACCCGGTTGAGGTAGAGCCAGACGGTTCCCTCCCGGCGCGGAAGACTGCGGGGGCCGCCGTCGCGCAGAGTACGGGTCCACCGCTCGGCCTCCTCGCGGATCCCGGGAGCCAGGCCGTCCAAGCGCTCGGCGAGCCAGCCCTCGAAGGACGGCTCACTGTCGTCCAGGAAGATCCCCATCTCCTGCAGGACCGTCACGACGTGCCCGACGCCCAGGTCAAGGGCGCGGAGCGGTTCGAAGATCTCGCTGTGCCTGATGACGTCGCCGTCGACATAGCCGGTGAGCACGAGGGCCAGGGCGCGGTTGACGGCGAAGCGTATGTTGCGTCCCCAGCCCCGGGCCTCGGCGAACTGGTGGACGAGGTATTTCGCCCAGGCCAGCCAGGGGCTGGCCAGGTCGCTGTCGGCGGGGTCGAGACGGCGGTAGTCCCGCGCCACCTGCCCGAACAGCGGCGACTGGCTCCAGCGAGGGGCAGGCCGCCGGGCCGGTGCGGGCGGCGGCTTGGGAAGCGATCCCCGGGGGCCGCCGCGGCGCGGAACGTCGGGTGCCGAGCCCCTGCGGTAGTGCAGGCCCATGAAGAACAGCTGGTGGTGACCGACATCGGCGAGCCGGTCCCGCACCAGCGCCTCGGCCGCGGGCTGGCCCGGTGCGGTCTTGGCGCTGAGGCGGGCCTGGCACCAGCACAGGCGGCAGTAATCCCACTTCAGCGGCTGCCGCCGCCCGCATCCGACGCAGGCGGCGTCGTCGCGAGTGCGGCCGAACATGTAGCAGGCCGGGCAGAGACGGCCGCTGAACTCTCCCCAGGCCAGACAGCCCTCGCAGGAAGCGGTGGGCGTGCGGTAGCCCCGGGGATACCTGCTCATGTCGGCGGCAGTGAGCGGCCGTCGCGCCGCTTGGGCACTACGGCCGTCGGCGAGACGCTCCCCCCGGCTGCCGCGCGCAGGTTCTCCTGCTGTCCGGGGCGGATGACCTTCTCGGGCTCGGGGGTCAGCAGGTCGCCGATCTCGCAGCCGAGGACGACGCAGATGATGTCCAGGTCCTCCAGCTTGAGTGAGATCGGCTGGCCGGACCACAGGCCGGACATCTTTCCGGCGGAGATCACCAGGCCGTGTTCGGCCAGGCTCCGCTGCAGTTCGGACGCTTTCCAGATGCCCTTGTTGGCGGCGGTCAGCCGCAGGTTCCACTTCATCCCAGGAGTCCTTCCAGCCGCTTGGCGGCCCGCTGTTGTCCGGCGATCCAGGCGTCTTCGACCCGGGTCTGCTGGACATGTATGTAGCGCATCGTCGTGGCGATCCAGGAATGTCCTAGTACCTCCTGAATTGCCACTAGGTCCAGGCCGCCGTTGTAGAGCTCCGACGCGCAGTAGTGCCGCAGGACGTGCGGCGTCAACTTCTCACCCCATAGCGGCAGATGGAGCTTTGCGGCGTCGCCCAGTCCCTTGCGCAGGGCGTCGTCGCCGACCCGGCGTGAGGAGCCGTCGGTGTTCTTGCGCTCGCTGGGGAACAGTGGGGCGCCGGGGCGGGTGTGGTCGTCGTCAAACTGGCCCCAGACGTCCTCGATGAACCACCGAAGCGTCCGGTAGGCACCGTTGATCAGCGGCACCATCCGCTCGCGCGGTCCCGAGCCCCGGGCGCCCTTGCCGTAGCGAACATGGAGCTTTCCGAACCGGCCCAGATCCCACTTGATGTCGTCCAGGTCGAGCTTGCACGCCTCGCTCACCCGAAGCCCGACCTGCGACATCAGCCTGGCGGCGGTGTAGTTCCTGGCGGTCGGGCCGAACTTGCGGCAGGTCGCCAGGTCGCCGCCCCAGCCGGTGAAGAGATGCACCATCTCCGGCCCGCTCGGCGGGATCCGCAGCCGGGCGTCCTTCGCGCCACGCGGCCGGTTCATCTCGTCGATCGGGCACTCGACCACACGGCCGGTCAGCTGGTGGATCTCAACCTTGTGCCGCAGCTCCAGGAACATGAAGTACGTGCTCAGTGCCTGCGAGCGGGCCAGTCGGGTGCCGCTGGGCGAGCCCCGCAGCACCCGACCGAAGTACGCGTCGGCGTCGGTCGGCTCCATGTCCCACAGCGGACGGCCGAACCACGTCCGCATCTGGTCCAGATGGCCGACGTCGCCCCGGATCGTGTCGTCGGTCAGCCCGGCCGACGCCCGCGCCAGCACGAAGCCCGCGAGCACGTCGGTCTCGAAGGCTTCCAATTCCTCGGCCGAGGCCGGCGCCCGGAACTCGCGCAGATCCCGTACGGCGGCCAGCGCCAACCCGAGCCCCCTCAGCTTCACGAGGAAAGTAGAACCATCGTGAATACTGAGACTACTTCATGAATCCTGAAGTTCCTTCACTGGGCCCCTCGGATCGCAAGGACGCCAGAACCCGCTGGCCAGCAGGCCGGACGCCATCCGAGCCTCAAGGGAACTCACGGGATGTCGCACACCAGAGCTGATCCGGAACGGTCACGTTGCTGGGGGTCGCGGACCCTTCCCGGCGTTCGCCGGAGATGCAGCGCGGCGTATCGATCATCGTGGCGGCCTCGCGCGCGCGTCCTGTGGTTGCCGTCCAGACCTCAGGTGGGTGCCGAGCCACGACGGCGGGCAACCACAGGTATCCAGTAGGCACTGATCAATGGAAGGCCCCCTGGGGCCTGGAGTGGTGCGCGTAGCGCAGATCGGTGACTGGGGGATGGTCCAGCGCATCCAAGGCGCTGGCGCGGGGCGGCTGGGGGCGGCGTTAGCCCCCGGCAGTTGATGAGTCCGCGAAGCGGTCGGAGGTTCATGTTGTAACTCCTTCCTCTCTTTGAGCTTCGTATGGGTTAGATATTCATGTGGTTGAGCTTCGTCTTGTTTATGGCCAAATTCTGACTCTCGCGAGAGTCAGAATTTGATCTTCCCGAGTGTCAGAAAATGACGTTCCCGAGGACCAGATTTTGATCCACCGGAGTGTCAGAATCTGATCCTCCGTGCTGACCTGCGGCGATGGCCTGCGACGCCGATTCATGGGCGTGTGAAAGACCCCCGCGACCGGGTAGGTCACGGGGGTCAGAACGTCCTCCAGCCAGGGGGCACCGAGGTCAGTCGTCGCCGTCCTGAGCGTCGTAGGCCTTGTAGACATCCGTGATGTCCAACGGGCCGGCGTAGTGCTCTTCGGGCTCTTCGTGGACCCGGTACACCGTCTGCTTGCGTAGCGGGTTATGAGGGTTGCGACCGGTACGCCAGTCAGCCGCACCGATCTTTCGGAGCTCGTGGAGGTACTTGCGGAGCGTCGTCTTCGACTTGATGCCGGAGATGAACAGGAGTTTGCTCTGTCCCGGCCACACTCGCATGTCGCCCGTGTTGTCCTTGCGTTCTTGGTTGACGTGCACGTAAAGGGCCCAGTAAAGAGTCTTCGCGCCGGGTGAGATGTCGGCGAACAGCACCCAGTCCGGCAACTGTGTGAACGGGTACCGACGGCGTCGGCCTCGCTCGAAACTGGCATCCCCCGATGGATCCTTCGGGGTCCCTTTGGGCTTCGCATGTTCGCTCACTCTGTCCCGCCTTCCGGCGGGGTGAGGTGCAGAACGTAGAGGTTCGCCAGGGGGGAACCGCTGGGGGCGTGCTGTGGCTTGACCTCGACGGCTCCGGCCTTCTTGAGGCCGCGCAGGGCGTTCTGGACTGTACGGTCGGAGACGCCGATTCGCTCTGCGAGCTTCGCCACGGGCAAACTCACCGACGTGTCGCCTCTCGCCAGGAGAGACATGTGCCCGTACAGCCAGGCTTCGCCGCGGCAGTCGGTGAGTACCCATGCCGGGATCTGCGCGAACTCCGTACGAGCGGTGGTGCGTCCGAGCTCGACCACCATCTCGTCCTCTTGATGTTTCTCTGTCACAGCTGGGTGTGCTCCTGTCCGCCCCAAGAGTGACCCGCTTCACGCGGCACCAGGCCGCCTTCCGCGCTACTCTCGACGCACGTAACCAAAATGAACGGCCCCCTGCCGCCAAGCACTGGGGGTCGTTCGCGTTTTCGGGCTAAATCTATACCCCGAACGAATCTGCACGGGGTGAAGAATCGTGCACGGGGTGCAGCGTGTCGCGCTGCGGGTCTGCGAGAACTGCAAGGCAGACGGTTGCCTAGAGTCAATGATGAGCGGCCTGCGGAGTCGCTGTGACGGGGCGGATTCATAATGATCTTGATCGAAGTTGACGAACGTCTCCTCCATCAGGCCGCCGAGGCGTTGGGTACGACGACGGAACGGGACACGGTCCACGGGGCTCTCCGGCGTGTAGTGGAGACCGCGGCACGTCGAGACCTCAAAAGGATGTCCCGCGAGGGTGCCTTCGACGAATTGCTGGCCCCGGGGTTCGAGGCGCGGGTATGGGAGTAGCTGTGCCCTCACCGGCTCCGGGCCCGGAAGCTGGCTGCTGCCTCGATCAACTTTGAGCACACCGGAACCCGAGCGCGGCGGCATCGGTATGTTGACCGTGCGGCGTGCACGTACGCCGGTGCCCGAGCGGTGCGCGGCCCACGCCCGAGCCCCGATGTTCGAGCGAGGTTCTGCGAATCGCGTGCGTCGTGAACTCGTCCGCCTTCCCCGAAGCGGCACGGGCGTGGGGCTGTGCCGCGGCATGGGCTGAACATGACGACCGACCGCGTTCGGAAGCTGGAGATCAGGGCGGAGATGGCCGCCTCTGGCCTGACGTACAACGAGGCCGCTGCCGTGGTGGGCGCCCGCCGGATCCCCGCGGCGGGGAAGCCCGCGCCCGACGGTGTGCCGATGGCGCCCGATCCGCTGGGGCTGGCCGAAGGCGCTGAGCTGCTCACCGTTCCGCTGATGGTGGCCACGATGCTGCCGCCCGGCCCGCAGGGCCTCCGTGTGGCGCAGGTGATCGCGGACGCCGTCGACTACCTGATCGATCCGGCCGAGGGTTGGTTCCGCGCGCGGGCGGAGGTCTACGGGCCGCGGCCCACCCGGGAGTCGGGCATGGCACCGCTGGCCGGCCACAAGCCCGGCATGCTGCTCGCCCAGGTCTCCGCCCGGCGCCGCTGGACCACACCCGAGAGCCTTCACGCGTTCCTGGAGGCGGCGGCCACCGCGATCCTGGCGGTCTTGGCCGGGCACTTCCCGGCGATCACCGAGCGGCTGCTCCAGGCGTACGACGACGGGCTCGCGGCCATGACCGCGAGCTCAGAACTCTCCGAGGATACGGAGGCTGACGTGCCAGCGGGCAGGGCCGACCTCGGTCAACGCGGTGGCCGTGGCCCGGCGGAGGTCGTCTTCGTAACTGTGGTCGATCCAGGCGAGGACGCGTAGCTCGGCCTCCGTCGCGTCGGCGGCGTCGATCGCGTACGTATTGGTGACCGAGGCCCATCCCTCATCGGGGTGCTCGAAGACCGGTTCGCCGACCTGCTCGGCCTGCCAGGCGCTCTCGGGATCGTCGGGAACCGGTGGAAGGGTCACGGGGTAGGTGGTGGGCACGAAGACTCCTGATCTTCTCGGTCGAGCTACTGATGGAGCACCGCACCTGGGGGGACCGCCGGGTTCTAGGCCGCGAGGCCCAAGAAGCGGGTCGGGTTCTGTGCCCAGGGGATCTTCTTCTTCCGGTACGCGTCGAAGGCGCTGGAGCGCAGCGAGTGCCGGGAGTGCGCGGCGACGGTCTCGGGCGGGTTCCCGGCGTCGAGCAGGGCCTGGATGCAGCCGCGTCGCATGGAGTGCCCGGTGATGCGCCGAACCGCGGCGCGGGCGATCCGGACTCCGGTACGCCAGGTCTTGATGATCGCGTTGGCCTCCTCGGCCGTGGGCGCGGCGGCCGCGGCCGCGTGCGCCTCCTGCCGTGCCTGGGCGGCGGCGGCCAGCTCCTCGGGGGCGGGGTCCGGAGTGAGACCGGCGGCGCGGGCGGCGGCGGTGATGAGGTCGCTGACGGTCTCGCCGGTGATCCCGCCGCGGCGCAGCGGGTCCTTGGTATGGCGGCCGGCCGCCTTGGCGCCGACGTTGCCGTGCTTGTCGATGCGGCGCAGCAGGGGGCCGGGGGTGAGCTGGCCGTCGTCGGCCAGTACGTCGAGCCACTCGCGCAGGGCGTGGATGGGGCACAGCTCCGTCTCGCCGGGGGCGAGGATGCGCACCTCCTTGCCGCGCGCCTTCTGGTCGGCCTTGGACCGGCGGACCTTGATGATCAGGGCGGGGTGCTCGATCTTCTTGCCGGTCTCGTCCTCGATCTTCACCGTGGTGATGACGGCGTCGTGCAGGTTGAGCCGGGCCGGTTCGGAGGCGCGGCCGGCCATCCACCAGTCGATGAGCAGCGTGGCGGCGTCACGCTTGCCGCGCACCGTGGAGCGGTCCAGGGTCCGCACCATCTGGCGCAGTTCCTCTAGGTCGACGCCGTCGGCCTGGAGCGGGCCCGGCTCCAGGGTCGGGTCGTCGGCCTCCTCGCCCGCACGGTGGCGGACGACGAGCTGGCAGCCCTTGATCTCCGCCTTGCTCAGCGGAGTGTTCTGGATGGCCCGCATGGCGCGCAGCGTGCCGAAGTGGGCCTCGATCGTTTTCGAGGGGTGGCCGCGGTCGCCGAGGTCGGAGAGGTAGGACAGGACGGCGTTGGCCTCGTCCTCGGCCCAGTCGTAGCTCTGGCACCACAGGCTGTAGGAGCGCCAGCGGCTGGCGCGCGCGTCCCGGCTGTTCCGCGGGATGGAGTTGGTGAGCTTGCGGGCGGCCGAGGCCGAGATCCGCTCTCCGGTGACGCTGACGATGTCTGGCTCGGCGCGACGGCGGCGCATGGCCGGGGGGCGCGCCGGCGTCAGGGGGACGAGCTCGTTGGACGTCATCGGCTACGGCTCCTGGTGCGGCGGGACGGGAAGAGGGCCAGGGCGTCGGCGCCCGTACGGGATGCAGTCGGGCGCGGTCTCATGCCGCCCCGTCCTGCGCGGGGTCCTCGGCGGTGGGCGGGGCCTTCCACCACAGGGTCTCCAGCGGCGGGCTCAGCTCGTACGACGGCCGGATGTCGCGGGCCGCCTGATGGCTGAACAGGCGGGTGGATACCGTCACCGGGAACAGGGCGCCCTGGCCCGGCTCGGGCATGGCCGGGGGCTGGGTCTGCCGGGTGGTCATCGGACTTCCTCGCCGGGTTCCGGCCGCTCGACGCTGAACTCGACGAGTTCGCGGCCACCGCGGGTGACGGTCTCTTCCTGGCAGCGGGCGCCGCGGGCCTGAAGGTCGGCCCGGATCCGGTCGGCCTCGCTGGTCTTCCCGCTGTGCACGGTGCCCGTGAAGACGGCGCCCTCGGTGCAGTCGAAGACGATCACCGGGCCGGTGGCCGGGTCGGGGAGCGGCAGCGGGCCGGTGGCCGCCGTCTTGTCCGCGCCGCCCCGCTGGAACGCCCACCGGGTGAGGCTGCCCTGCGGGTCGGTGTCGGCGGGGGCGTGCCGGCGGTTCGCGCGGGCGACGAGCTCGGTGACGCTGAGGCCACGGCGCTTGGCCTCGGCCTCCAGGAACCGCTGGGCCTCCACGAACGACGGCGCGGCGGCGTCCAGTGCCGGCCCCTGTGGGATCTCCCCGGTCATCCTGCTCCCCCGTGCTCGGGCCGCCCCGGCCATGTCGTTGCGTCCGCTCGTTGCACGCTGACGCCTGTTGTCGTGTCCTCGCCGGGTTTCTGATTCCGGGTAAGGAAAGCGTATCCCGAATCAGGACCTGGTGCCCCCGATCTCGACATAATTGAAGGTTCAACAAGTTCTGTGAGAGCCATCCTCCGGGATCGCGCGTCGCGGGGGGTAGGGCACCCGGCGCGCTCCACGGACAAACTCTGTGAGGCGATCTGCGAGCTGAAATGGCCATCACCAGGCAATCATAACGAGATTACACATCACGTCTTAGAACGGCTCTTGTCAGATCTATGCAGCTCAAACCATGTTTCAACTCAATTAATAAACTTCAACTCTAGTCGTGTTTGAGTTGAGTTGAAATACTGAAGTGTGTTCGCTATGCTGTGGGAACTGCCGAGAAGGGCCCGCAGAGGCCCGGACCGAGCACACAAGCCGTTCTGGAGAAGAAGGCGCGGGGCCCGGATGACCGTCGAGCAGAGCACCGACACCTGGCTGAGCCGAAAACTGGCAGCTCAAGGCGGCATCGGTGACTGCCGGTTCCCGGAGTGCAGCGCCGAGCGCGAGCGCCCGCGCCCTGGCAAATCGGGCCCGCCCCCCGGGTTCTGCCCCGACCACAACAACCCCGCCGACCGGCAGCGGGCCTATCGGTCCGAGAAGGCAGAGCAACGACGCCTCGAAGCCGAAGCCGCCGGGCAGGACGCGCCAGCCTCCGACCGGACCACGCCGCTGACCACCCTGCTGGAGCGACGTGCCCGCGAGGAGTCCGTTCTCGCCGAGCTCATCCCCCGCGCCCTCGCCTCCCTCCAGGCGATCGAGGAGGGCAAACAGGCCGCCGCCGATACGGATGCCGTTGCCGCGCACATCGACCAGGTGCAGCGGGCTGCCGCCGAACGGATCGCCGCCGCCGATGAGGCCCGCGCCGCCGCCGGGCGCGAGGCCGCTGCGGCCCGCACCGGCACGCAGTGGGCCCTGCTGGCCGTCGCCGCCGCACTCGCCGACCGCGACTCCGCGTACGCCGAAGCGTCCACCGCTCTGCGGGAGGCCGCCGACGCCGACGCCCGCGCCACCACCGACCGCCAGGCCCTGGAAGAGCTCCAGGCCCGCCGCGGACAACTGCGGGACTCGTACCGGCAGGAGAAGGGGGCCCGCGAGCAGCTCGCCGAACAGCACCGCCAGCTCGACGAACAGCACAGCGGCCTGGAGGGGAAGCACAGCGCCCTCACCGAGCGGACCGGGCGGCTGGACGGCGAACTCACGGCTCTCCGCCCACAGCTGCAGGCCCTCACGGCACGCAACGCTGTGCTGGAGGGCGAAGCCCGTACGGCCAGCACCGAGCTGGCGACCGCCCGCTCCCAGGCCGGGCAGCTCACCACCCAGGTGGAGACCCTGACGACGCGCAACGCCGAGCTGGAGAGGGAAGCCCGTACGGCCGGCACCGAGTTGGCGACCCTGCGCTCCGGAGCCGAGAACCTGACCGCCCGGGTGGAAGACCTCACCCGGCAGGTGGGTGACCGTGACCAGCAGCTCACCACCGAACGCGACGCGCGCCGTCAGGAACTGGCCGCCGCCGGTGAACGCTTCGCGGCCCTCACCGCAGAGGCCGCCACGCTCCGCGCCCAGTTCGACGCCCGCCCGCAGGCGGTCGCCGAACCCGCCGCCGATCAACCCGCCACGGACGATCCCGACGAGCAGACGGAGGATGCCGCCGCCGACTCCGACGAGGAGACGCCGACCGGCGGGCCACCGGCCGCGATTGTCGACCTCGGCATTCGCGCGGGATCCGGCTGGAGCCTGGTGCGGCGCGAGGAGTACTGGGACACCTGGACCGTTCTGCGCGATGGGGAGCTGGTCGGCTCCGTCCAGCCCGAGCACGCCATCACCGGCAGGCAGTCCCTGAGCGGATGGTCCGCCCGGCACCAGTTGATGCCCGTACACCCCCGCGGGCGCGACAAGCACCACCGCAACCGCGACAGCGCCGCGAGGGCCGTCATCGAGGCCGAGCTGCGTCTCCACCCGAACCGGACGGTCGAGCCCGCCCCCGACTTCGCGGCCCTGACCGATGAGGCAGCCACCGAACTCGTCCTGGCCGCCGCACCGCTCGCCACAGCCACCGCCGAGCGCGGCGGCTCCCTCGCCCAGCTCCCCGACCCCGTCCGCGTCGCCGCCCTGCGGATCGCCAGCCGGGCCCCGCTGCCCGGCGACATCGCCCTGCTCGCCGCGCTCGAACCGCGCGACCTCGGCCGTAGCAAGCACGCACGCCGACTACTGGCCGCCCTGCCCGCCACCGCTGAACCCGTCGCCGCCGGTGAACCGGTCCTCGTCGGCGAACTGGGCGGACGCACCTGGCGCCTCGACCCCGACCCCGACCGTCTCGGTGCCTACCTCGTACTCGCCGACGAGACCCCCGTCGGCACCGTCACCCCGGAGATCCGAGACGGCCGGCCGAGCTGGTGGGGCGCCACCCACCGCCGCCGTACGCTCACGACCGGCCGACGGCGCTACCCCTACCGCGACGCCCACGCCGCGACGATGCACGTCGCCGACGCGGAAGCCACCCACCACCCGCTCCCGCCGCTGGACGACGACGCCTTCAACGACATCCCACCGGACCTGCGCACCATGCTGTTCGACGCGGCCAGCAGGCTGGATCCCAAGCGAGGCCGCCTGTCCCGCGTCGAGCCCGCCGACTACCGCAAGCAGCTCCACGCTGCGCTCGCCGACGTACGCCGCCCGGCCACCGGCCGAATCTCCGGCCGCAGTCTGACCGTCCTGCTCGACGCCGCGCGCGAGGACCTGGGTGCGACGAGCAGTCAGCCGGCCCAGCGCCTGTACGACGTGCTCCAGCAGATCCGAGACGCGTTCACCGCCCCGTCGGCCCCGGACCCGGGAGATCAGTGATGCAGGCCCCCGAACGAGCCGACGGATACGGCCCCGACACGCTCACTCTCCCCAGTGATACGAGCAGCTTCGCCTCGCCCAGCTCCGTGCCGCTGCGGAAGCAGCCGATCTCCTACGGCTTCCTCTCGGACGCGTCCTCCTGGTCGACACTGAAACCGACCGACTTCTTGACGCCCGGGCCATTGAGGTCTGCGTCCTTGACGCAGCTGGCCAAGCCCGATTCCACGAGCGCATCCACCCGGGCCGCGCGCTGGACGAGAAGGCATCGGCCGTCCACGGGATAACCGATGATGACCTGCGCGGATGCCCAGCTTTCGAGCGGATCGCCCAGCCCTTGGACGATGTACTCAGCGAGGCGGACGTACTGATCGCCTACCAGGCCGGCTTCGACCAGGGCGTGCTGCGTCGTGAGTGGACCCGACTACCGCTCCGCCCGCTCCCCCGCCCCTGGACCCGGCGGGGCCGCTGGTGGTGCGCCATGGAAGCCTGGAGCCGCTACACCATGACGTGGGACACCGAGGAACAGCGCTACCGACGGATCCGATTCGGAGGCGACCACACTTCCCACGGCGACACCGCCGTCCTGCTCGACCGGGTGCGTGCGATGGCGAAAGGCCGTGAGTTCGAGATTTCCGAAGGGGGCTCATAGCCGAACTCGCGGTTGGTGCGTCCATAACGGTAGCGGGGCGAGCCCGGGTTCGTCCGGGCCCACCGAACTCGGGCCAGGACGCACCCCCGTACGAGTGACAGAGGGCTGCGACCAACATTGGCGCGGTGGGACACTGCCGCGATGTCGGGATTCACGCGGGACACCAAGCACTACGGCGACAAGCTCATCTACGAGGCGCTGGGCACGAAGTGGCGCCGCTACCACGACACCCATTGCGGGTGCGGGCTGAACTGGGTGACCGAGCCCGCCGGGTTCACCGTCGTCCGTGCGGGCAGCGGCTGGGTGCCCTGGTCGGGCCCGGCCTGACCGAGGACGTGGACGAGTCGGCGCTGACGGCGAACGCGCTCTGGGAGGCGGTCACCGGCAAGCCCGGCGAGGGCTGGGCGGAGACCGTGCACGTGATGGACCGCAGCGAGGCGGCCGAGAAGAAGCGCAAGGCGGACAACGACGCGGCGTACGCCGACCGGCGCGAACGCTCCGCGCAGTCGAAGAAGGACCCGGCCACCCCGGCCCAGCTGAAGTACCTGAACACCCTCCTCGCCAAGGCCGGACGCGAACGGTTCGACACCGCGTTCAACAAGGCGGTCACGCGCACTGGCGTCGCGCCGCGCGGCGCCGAGGAGAAGACGCAGGCGGCGCTGGGGCGGCTGACCAAGGTGGCGGCCCGCAAGCTCATCACCGCACTTGTCGGCCCCTGAGGCTGCCTGATGCGGTGACAGCAGCCGCGTGCTCGTCCTGTGCTTCGTCCGTCTCCGTCTCCGTCTCGGGGTGATGGACGCCGAAGGTGCCCGGGGTGCCATGGGGAACGCCGAGGACGGGGGCGCCCTTCGTACGGTAGGTCGGGTCGTAGATCACGGGCGTTCTTCCAGGTACTGGCGAAGCCACGGCGGCACGCTGTGGTGGGCGACGTCCGCGCTGGCGCTGGCCGCCCTCGACGGGGCGCCGGTCGACCCCACCGCGCTGGCCGCGCATCTCGCGCTGGCCCAGCCTGACTTCCTGGCCCAGCGCAGCCTCCTGCGGTGCGTCAACCGGGTGCCGGGCGGGCACCTGCTGCTGGCCGACCCCTCGGGCACCCGCACGGTGCGGTTCGAGCCGGCCGAGTATGGGCGCGTGGATCTGCCGGTCGCCGCGGCGACGGTACGGGCCGCGCTGGTCGAAGCCGTCGCCACCCGGCTCGACGGCCGCCCGGTCAGCGCAGACCTGGCGGGACTGGACTCCACGACGCTGGCCTGCCTCGCCGCGCAGCGCGGCCCGGTCACCGCGGTGACGTTCGCCGACGAACGCCTGCGCGACGACGACCTCCCGTACGCGACCCGCACTGCCACAGCGGTACCGAATCTCACCCACCACGCGGTCGCGGGCACCGTGAACACGGTCTACTACGACGGCCTGGACGACCTGAGCAGACTGCCGGTGACCGACGCCCCCAACGCGTACGCAGTCACCGCCTCGATCAAGCGGGCCGTGCTGGATACTGTGGCCGCCCACCACCCGGCCCCTGGCCTGCACCTGACCGGTTCGGCCGGGGACGCGGTGCTGTCCGCCCCCTCCTCCTACCTCGCCGACCTGCTGCGCGAGCGGCAGCACCGCCGGGCCTGGGCCCACGCGCTGGGCCATGCCCGGCTGCGGCACACCTCCGCCTGGGCGGTCCTCGGCCGGGCCCCGTACGACCGAATGGTGGCCTGGTGCACCCCGCCGCTGCTGCCCAAGGCGTGGGTGGACCAGGTCGTTGACGGCGGCCTCATCGTCGCTCCGCTGCCGATCGCGGCCGTGCCCAACATGACCGTCGTCGCCAAGATCCGCGTGAGCGCCGGCGAGCCGGTGGTCGAGGAGGTGTTCACCGGCGGGTACATCGAGGCCACCAGCTCGCCGAAGGACAACCTCGACCTGCCCGGCCGGTGGGTCGACTGGGAGAACCGTCTCCCCGCCCCCTCCTGGATCTCCATCGCCTGGCGAGGCGAGGACGATCACCTGCACACCGGTGCCCGCACCGCCCTGGAGCGGCTGCTGAAGGACGCGCACACCGAGCCGTACCAGGGTGCGGAGATCGACCTGCCGTCCTGGCGGACCTTCGCCGCCACCCGCGGCGACCACCGCCTCACCATGGCCGGGCTCAGCCCGGACCTGTGGGCGATCGGCCACACCACCACGACGGCCGCCGTCATCCAGCAGGACGGCACGATCCTCGCCGACGCCCCCGACTCCCCGTCCCTGACCGTCCTGCGCGACTGGCTGAAGCAGTGGGAAGAGGCCCGGCGCCCCGCCCCCGCCACCTACACCCCCGCCCTGACCCGCACCGGAGACGGCTGGGACCTGCGGCTCTCCCGGTAGCCCCGCCGCTCACGATGATGCCCGGAACGCTTCAGCGTTCCGGGCATCATCGTCTGTACGGGCTGCCTCAGGCTCAACCCCGGCCGCGGCTACATACGGGGCAGTTCACCGTGTAGTGCCGCGATGCCCCATTCCACATCAGGGGCGCTCATCTGCTGTCGCCTCGACGCCGAATGAAGTTCTGGGCGCCGAGGCCCCTGATGCATATTCGGTGGCGACCGCCGCCGAACAGTTGCTACGGTCGTCCTCGTAAGCCCCGGACCTTGCCTCTGCTCAGCATGCGAACCGGGGCACAGCTATATCTTCCTGACGGGCCGAAGGCCCCTTCCGTCTGGCCTGGCCGGGCCCGTGAACTCGGAACGCTGCTCAGGAGAACCCGCGAAGCCCGCGGTTGAGGTGCACCCGGCCCGGCGACGCTAGACCGCGGTCTGCTCGGCGACAGGGGAATTGCTCTTGCTCCCTGCCAGCGGTGCTTCGAGTCTGCCTCGCGCAGTACGTTCCTTGTCCACGGCGGTACGCAGATGCCACATCGCGATCACGGGCATCAAGCCCCCGATGCGAGCTGCGGCCGCGACTGCCTCGGCAGCCTCGGCAAGCGACTCACCGGCTCGACAGGCTCGCGCATCCCGTCGATCGGCAAGCAGCTTGTCCGCTGCTTCCTGCAGAAGCTCGGCCAGTTCGCCGGGCCCCGGATCATCGGGGACCTCTTGCCCCCACCAGCCGGCCGCGTTGCCCAACGCCGTGATGGCGTCGTCACGGCTGAGCCGCGCTACCCCGTTGATCTCTACCGTCTCGTCCCTCGTCACATCAGTCATGGTTCATCAGGAAGCCCGTCCAGGGGGTGGAACGGCGCTATTCGTGCTGATCACGGCCTGCAACCGCTGTAGAGGAAGTCTCCGGCCAGCTGAGGCTGCTCGTCCGTCCCGAGCACCGGCCGGGGGGATGATAGGGGCCGGTATGCACGCGAATGACGGAAGGACCGCACTGTGCAGCAAGCTGCGAACGAGGCACTCGCGGAGATCCGTATCCAGACCGCCGGTGAGTTGCTCGCCGACCCTACGAGCAGCCCGACCGCCCAGTCCTGGGCTGAAGCTCTCCGGGAACTGGAGAGGGCCGGGCGCTCGATCGTGCCGCGAACCCTGCCCGCTGGTGGAGCGACGACCGTACTCACCTACCCGATGGCCGGCGCCTTCGGCCCCCTGCTCTATGCTGCCGCCCGCTTCCTGGCAGCCGGAGACCAGGCGAATGCCGAACAGACCGCCCGAGAGGCGCGCACCGTCAAGGTGCTCACCGCAGCGCCCCGCCTACGTCACGACAGGGAAGAGGCGCCGCCCGCGGACAGCCCGCCGGAGCAAGTCCTTCGCCACCGAATCGCTGCCGAAGGCAACGGGTTCCTCGCGTTGACCGTGGCTGAGCTCACCGAGACCGCCGGCACGCGAATCAGGGGCCGCGGGGTGCTTCCCGCTCCCCAGCCCTCCGACCCGACGGCATACGTCGTGATCTGGGATCGCATCTCCGCCCCGGGGCTGGTGATGTCCGGCGTCAACGCGGCGTACAGCCACGCCGAAACGGGCGTCGCACTCCTCCGACAGCACCTCACCACGGCCGCCCAGGCCCTCGTCCCCGGCGAGCCGCGCCACGAGTGGTGAGCTGGTCGGACAGCCTGACGACCACGGCGCGCAGGAGGCCGGATCCCCTCGTTGCAGGGGAAATTGGCATCCCCTTATCTGTGCAAAAACGCCCGTTTTTGCTCCCCCGGGAGCGATACGCTGCTGATGGTGAAGCACCCGAATCAAGGAGGCTGCGGTGAAGGAGTTGGCGATGACGGCTGATGCCGGGAGTGCGCTGGAGACAGCCGGGCGGCTGCGAGCGGTATCCGAGGAGTTGTCGGCCCTCTTCTACGAGCGTGACGATGTCGTGCGGACCCTGGCGGTGACAATGCTGGCCGGCCAGCACGCGTTGGTGCTCGGGCCGCCGGGAACGGCCAAATCGGAGCTGGCCCGGGAACTGACCGGGCGGATCCAGGGTGCGAACCTCTGGGAGATCCTGCTGAGCAAGTTCACAGCTCCGACGAAGATCTTCGGCCCCGTCGATGTGGGCGCGCTCTCACGCGGCGAGTACCGCCAGATTTTCGAGGGGCGCGCGACCACCGCGCACGTGGCGTTCATCGACGAGATCTTCAAGTGCAGCACCGCGGCGCTGAACGAGATGCTGAGCCTGCTGAACGAACGGCTCTACCATCCGGAGAACGGCGGAGCGCCGATCGCGTGCCCGCTGATCAGTGCCATCACCGCGTCCAACGAACTGCCGTCCGGTGAGGACAACGCCGCCATCTACGACCGTCTGCTCGTGCGGATGGAAGTCGGCTACCTGTCCGACCCTTCCAACTTCGCGGGCCTGATGCGTTCGGCGGTCGCGGACCCGGTGCCTGCCGCCCGGACCACCATCGAACTGGCCCAGTTGCAGCACGCCGTGACCACCGCCGTCCCCGAGGTCCATGTCCCGGACCTCATCGTGGACGCCGTCTGCACCCTGCGGGCCGCCCTCCGGCGCAAGGAGCTGATCTCCTCCGACCGTCGCTGGCGCCAGTCCATGCGCCTGCTGCAAGCCTCCGCGTTCCTGGACGGCCGCGACACGGTCGGGGAGAACGACCTGACGGTGTTGACCCACGTGCTGTGGGACTCCCCCGTCCAGCGTCCGATCGTGGAGCGCGAGGTGCTCCAGATGGTCAACCCGGACGCGAAGGAGGCCCTGGACCTGGCCGACGCCATCGAGGAGCTGGAGGCTGAGCTGGACGCGAAGGCCGGCCAGTCTCGCGAAGCACTGTCGGACTGGGCGATCAAGGAGGCGAACGGCAAGCTTGTCCGGACCGGCAAGAAGCTGGGGAAGCTCCGTAGCGACGCCCAAGCCGCCGGCCGTTCCACGACCAGCATCGAGCGCGCCATCGCCCGCCAGCGCGCCGTCCATGCCCGCGTCCTGACCGAGGCACTGGGAGTGGATGCCTCCATGGTCCACTCCCAGATCTGAGGGGCGACCGGCCATGGGCAAGAAGCTGAGCAAGCTCAAGGACCTTGCGGGCCGCGCCGGGAAGTGGCTCGGCCTCGCCAGCACCGTCAGCGAGCCGAAGTCGACGGCCGCGGTCGTCGCGGACCGGTTCGACACGATGGCCTGGCGTGAGACGTACGACCAGGCGCCCGCGCTGCGGGAGCTCGCCGAAGACCTCAACGAGCGGTTTGACCACACCGACGATCTCCTGCGCGATACCTTCCTGGCCGCCTACAAGGTCGACCCCCGCGTCCGCGACAAGGGGGAGATGGACCCGTCCCGCCTGGTCAACCACCAGGTCATTGCATCCATGATGAACAGCCCAGAGTTCGAGGAACTCCACCGCGAGACAGCCGGCGACCCGTACGCCGCGGCCATGGCCGTGCTCGCCCAGGCCGACACCCTTCGCCGGATCCTGGATCAGTCGAAGAACGCCCAGGAGCAGGCTCAGCGCGCGAAGGACGAGCAGGAGGCGGCCGAGCAGGCGGCCCGCGTCGTGGTCGAGGCACTTGGGCATGCCACCGAAAGTGTCAACAAGGACGGCACCGTTCCGGCGGGGGCCGCCGATGCCGTGCAGCAGTCGCTCGCCCAGGCCGAGGCCGCCGAGCTGGCGGCGCAGCAAGCCGCCCAGGCCGCCCACCAGTGCCTCGCCGCCACGGCGCCGTCGACCCGGTCCGCAGCTCGCCGTGCCACCGCGGAGGCCGCCGCGACGGCCCGCGAAGAGGCTGCACTGATGCGCGCGTGGGGTGTGGAGCAGGGGAAGCTGGAGCGGATGTCGTTCGAGCAGCGCTCCGAGCTCGCGAAGCGGCTCTCCGGCGGCCGGCTGGGACGGTTCGCCGAGTTGATCGGCCGGTTCCGGCAGATGGCGTTCGGCGAGCGCTCCCGGAAGGTCGAGAACGCGCCCGGCGAGCTGGTCGGCATCACCCTGGGCGACGACCTCTCCCGCGTCGTCCCCTCCGAGCTGGTCCAGCTCGGCATTCCCGCTATGCGCGCGGTGTTCGCCGCGAGGTACGCCGAGGCACAGCTGATGCTCTACGACAGCCGGGGCGAGCAGATCAGCGGTCAGGGCGCGATCATCGCGTGCGTGGACACCTCGATGTCCATGGGGTTCCCGTACGGCGGCCGGTCGGGCGGCACCACCGCCGAGGCGTGGGCCAAGGCGTGCGCCCTGGCCCTGCTCGACCAGGCCCGGCAAGGGCGGCGCGACTTCATCGGCATCCTCTTCTCCTCGGAGGACGAGGTCAGCGTGCACCGCTTCCCCGCCTCCCAGCCCGCCGACATCAGCGAGGTGGCCGACTTCGCCGAGCGCTTCTTCGGAGGCGGCACCGACTACCAGGCGCCGCTCTCGGCGGCCGTCGAGGTCCTGGAGGCCGAACTCAACGCCGACGGCCGTCAACGCGGCGACATCGTGATGATCACCGACGGCGAGTGCGGCGTCAGCGAGGAGTGGATGCGCAGCTGGAACGAGGCCAAGAAGGCGCTGGACTTCCGCATGTTCGGCGTCGTCATCGGCTCCGGCCCCGCCGTCGGCGCCGGCTCGGTGCTCGACGCGCTCTGCGACAACCTCCGCACCATCGACGACCTCGCCGACCCCCGGACGGTCGCCGACCTGTTCCGGGTGATCTGATCCCGATCCCCTCCCCCACCGGGGAACCCACGATCCATCTACCAAAACGCCCGTTTCCGCACTGGAGTCGATCATGACGGAACAGCCCGAGCCGCAGGAATCCGAACACAGGACCGGAGACGCGATCTTCGACTCCTACACCGCGTCGCTGGGCGACGACACCGCGCTTCTGGGCCACCTGGTGCTCTACAGCGTCTTCGACAGCCTCATTACCCGCGACGACCTCAAGCAGTGGTTCCAGGACCTTGACCTGGACGAGAACCTGCTCCCGCCGCCGCTCCGCCGCGTCGACGCCTTCGAGCGCGTCACCGGCCCCGAAGGCGTCCGTGTCACCTACCCCCTGGACGACCCGAGTGCGACGGGCCCGGCCAGCCGGCGCCGGCGGCGGCGACGCAACGAGCTGGGCCAGTCCGCGACGCTGATGGTGCGCCCGGTACTCCGTGACGGGGGGCAGATCGTGCGCCACGTCGTTCGAGAGGTCCGGGACGAAGCGAAGGCCAAGCTGACCTACAACACCCGACTCGGCGCCTGTACTTTCCACCGCGACAACACCGAGAACAGCGCTGAAGGCGCCGGCACACTCCAGGTAGTGCCCGACAACGCGGCCATCGCCAAGCTCCCCCAGGCCGAGCAGGACAACGTGCGGCAGATGCTCGTGGACATCGAGGCCAGCTACCGCCACCGCTGCACCTACCTGACCGGCGACAAGCTGCGCTCGGTGATCCGCCGGTACGTCGAGCACCTCGACGCCATCCGCGTCCGACCCACCGGCGGCGTGTACTTCGTCCACCGGCAGCATGCGCAGGCCCTCGGCGCGCTTCGCGACCTGGTCAGCCGGTTCGGCGCCGGGAGCCACCTGGTGCGCGTCCCCCTGCCGGACCAGGACGAGATGCGCGAGATGATCATCAACGCGTTCACGACCAAGGCGAAGGACGAGCTCGACAAGCTCGCCACCGACATCGCCACCGCTCAGCGCGCCGGCCAGCCCGACGACGCGCGGAAGCTGTACGCCCGATTCACAGCCCTGCAGAAGTCGACCAACCAGCACTCCGAACTGCTCTCCACCTCGCTGGACGACACCCGCTCCGCCCTTCAACTCGTCAAGCTCCAGCTTGGGGGCCTGCTCGCTGTTTCCTCCGGGGACGAGGGCGGCGCGTAGGCCGCTCTCGCGGTTGGCACTGCCGCGTGCGTGGTGTCCGGCTTTGCCGGGTTGTGTTGTTCGTGCGGTCCTGCGCTGTGCTGGGTCCGTGGGTTTCCTCCACCCTCCCTGCTTTTTGATTCTGGGTGCCGGGCGGCGGAGTGCAAGGTCGTTCGGTCCGTGTCCTCGCCGGCCCGCTCCTGCGTCGCTATACCGGCTGCGGTACTCCCTGCCTCCCCTGCACTCCGCCGCCCGGCACCCGGCATCTCTTTTCGCAGGGAGGGCGGGGGAAATGGTCCGCGGCCATCAGGTCCGTGGATCCTCCGCGCCGTGCCCGACCAACCCACCGACGAAGGAGAAAGACATGCCCGTACAGCCCACGTTGCTCACCGAACACGCCATCGACCCGGGGATGCTGGAGACAGCGATCGCCGACACCGCCGCATTGGTGCACCGTGCCGCCCAGCGCGACGGCATCACCGAGGAGGAGGTTCTCAACGACCTCACGGCGGCGATGCTCGGGGCCGTGTACTTGGGCTACCTCTTGGCGGACCGCGACAAGCTCACCGGAGAGGCGAAGGAGCAGGCAGCCCGCCGTACCGCCACCCACCAGCTCTACGAGGGTGGATGCCCCGGCCTCGCGTACCGCACTGCGTTGAGGCTCTGGGGACGGCCGCGCCGCCGCAACGCGGCCGTCCCCTCGACATGACCGGTCGACGCAGGGTTGACAACCCGAGTCCAGGCGGGTAGATTAGTACATGTCGAAACAGGGAGGGTAAACCCTGGGGCCGGCCACCGCGACCATCCGCGACAAGGAGTCGAAATCGTGAGCGCCTACACCCCCGAAGCCACTACGGCGACCGCCCCGTCCAGCGAGCGGCGCCTGCCCCGCTTCTGGGGGCGTCGCCAGCCGGCCTCCCCGCCGTCCGTGGAACTCAACTGCGCCTGTGGGGTCCGGATCTCCGCCGCCGGGCTGGTCGGCGTCCTGGCCGCCCGGAAGAGCATCTACGACCACGCGTGCCGCCCCGAGCCTGCCGCGCCCATCGAGGCCATCGGGGCCGAGAAGGGCTGACGCTCTTCGTCCGGGGTGGACCGCCCCTGAGGGGTCCACCCCGGACGAAGGGGGGCGGGGGTGGAGTTGACGCCCCGCGCCGGATGAGGTAAATTAGTACATGTCGAGAAAGGGGAGGCAAGCCCCGCTCGGCCACCATGACCACAGCATCACGAGGAGTTCTCATGGCCAAACCGGTTCACCGTCACATCATCGTCGCCCTCGACCGGTCGGGCAGCATGCGCCGCATCAAGGCGGACACCGAAGGCGGCCTCAACGCCTTCCTTGACGCGCAGCGGGACGCGCCCGGAAAGACCACCGTCACCCTCTTCCAGTTCGACGACGCTGTCGAGACCGTCTACCAGGACCGGGTGCTCGCCGACGTCCCTGAGTTCACGCTCCACCCCCGCGGGCGCACCGCACTGCTCGACGCCATCGGGACCGCGATCCGCACCGAGAGCCGCCGCATTGCCGACCTTCCCGCCAGCGACCGCCCGACGGAGGTGACCGCCGTCATCCTGACGGACGGAGCCGAGAACGCCTCAACGCGCATGAAGCAAGAGGTCGTCCGTTACCTGATCGGCGACATGGAGGAGCAGGGGTGGACGTTCGTCTACCTCGGGGCCAACCAGGACGCCTTCCAGGTCGCCGGTGATCTCGGTATCGGGCGCGCTACGACACTCCACTACGACACCGGAGCCACTCAGGCCAGTCTCACCAGCGCGGGCCGGATGGTCTCCCGGGGAACCCGGACCGGAGACTTCGGTTTCACGGACGACGAGCGGGCCGGTGCTGGCGATTCCGCCCACTCCCCCACCTGATCCACCTGTCACCGTCGGAGCGGGGTTGCGCAACCCCGCTCCAGTCTGGTAAATTAGTACATGTCGAAAAAGGGAAGGCAAGCCCCGGATCCGACCACCGCGACCACTCAACGACAAGGACCATCGTGACCTCCCGCCCTGACGGCCTCTGCGTGCACCACATCCACCTCCACGTCGCCGAACGCGTCCCGGTCGTAGAGGTGTCCCCGATCGACCTCATCCTGGCCCTGCTGCTGGACGCCTACGGCCCCGAGGTCGAGCCCGGGCGGGCCAAGGCCCAGCCCAAGCGCGCGACCCAGCCGGACGACAACGGCACCTGGGTCCGGCTCACCGACTCCGATGTCCGAGGCTTCTTCCTCGACCTGGGCTGACCCGCACCGGGGGCGGCCGGTCCGCAACGGGCCGCCCCCGGCCCTGCCCACTCCCCTGCACGAAAGGACGGGCCCATGCCCGGTACCACCGCCACGTTCGACGACGTCCTCAACTACGTCAGCAGCCAGGCCACCACCGGCGACGTCGACCGCTTCGAGGACGCCGCCAAGAAGCGCCGCCGCGCCCTTGATGCCGCACGCGTCAAAGCGATCGAGGTCGACCAGTCCATCCGTCTCGACCGGTTGAAGGACAGCCGCCTCAACGGGATGCGCGGAACGATCCTCAACGTTCAGCGCGTCCCCCGGCAGAACACCCGGGTGGCAGTCCTGTTGGACGAAGCGTCCACGCAGAGGATCCGGAACTTCCGCACCGTTCCGGAGGGAGCCAAGCAGCACACCCTGACCCGTGTCGACGCCACGTGCTGCTTCCCGCTCTGACGTACTCGTTGCCGAACAGCCCCATCCCCGCCCAGAAAGGAACTCTCCTCCCGTGAGCATCACCGCAGACGCCGTAGACGCATTCCTCACCCATCAGGCGGACGAAGCCCAGCTTGATGCCCTCTACGCGGTGACCAAGAAGCGCCGGGACGCACTCGACGTGATACGGATGTCTAGCATCAAGGTCGGTGACCAGGTCGTCACCGCCCACATCAAGCCGAAGTACTACGCGGGACTGCGCGGCACCCTCACCGCGATCACGTCGCCCAGGCGTGGCAGGCAGGGCACGGTCATCCGTCTCGACGAGGCGTCGACAGAACGTCTGCGCAAGCACGAGTGGATCCCGGACGGCGCGACGAACTACGAGGTCGATGTCATCCCGCTCAACGCGGTGTGCCTCGACGAGAACGCGGCCGTCGCGACGAGCCGGTAATTCCAGGCCGACGCTTATGGCGGCCGTGCCCACGGCCGCCATAAGCGCTCCCCGGGGGCGCACCACTCATCCCAGCGACTGAAGCGACCCACACACGGACGTTGCGGACATCCGCGCGGGCGATCTGCGGACCGGCGCCTCCACCATCGAACGGAACCTGTTGCCGGCCGCCGGGTCACGCTCGTTCCCGTTCTTCAGCCACTCCTCACACACTCCAAGGTGATGGCCTGGGTCGCCGTCGACCGCACGATCACCATGCTCGACGAGGCCGGCATCACCGGTGCCGTCGAGCACCTCCGCGGCTTGCGCCGCGAGATCCACCGCGACGTGTGCGAGCACGGCTACGACGCCGCGCGCAACACCTTCACCCAGTACTACGGCTCGACCGAGCTGGACGCCTCGCTGCTGCTCATCCCCCAGGTCGGCTTCCTGCCCGCCGACGACAAGCGCGTCGTCGGCACCATCGAGGCCATCCAGCAAGAGCTGACCGAGGACGGCTTCGTACACCGCTACCCCACCCACGGCGGCGACGTCGGCGTCGACGGCCTGCCCGGCGACGAAGGCGCCTTCCTGGCCTGTTCGTTCTGGCTCGCCGACGACCTGGCGATGATCGGCCGCGTCGAGGAGGCCCGCGAACTGTTCGAACGCCTCCTCACACTGCCCAACGACCTCGGTCTCCTCGCCGAGGAATGGGACCCGCGCCGACGACGCCAGGTCGGCAATTTCCCGCAGGCCTTCTCACACCTCGCCCTGGTCTCCGCCGCGCTCCGACTGGTCTCCGCCGCGTCGACCCGCCAGACGCCGCGACCCCCGACCCCGCCCACCACCTCAACCCGCTGACGGAGAACACGACGACGACGCGACGGCGCAGGCCCCGGCGCCGTCGCGGCACCGCCGTCAACCACCGCGAGAGGACGAGCACGTGACACACATCGACCACGGCCCCACTGCAACCCCGCAACACCCGCACGCGGACTGCCTGTTCTGCGCGCCGGGTTCGGAGCAAAACCACGTTCTCGACATGGGCGACGCGAAGCTTGCCACGTGCTACATCCGAACGGACAACTTCCCGGCGTTCGACCGGCCGGGGGGACACTTCCAGATCGTCCCCTACCGGCACGTGCTCAGGATCCCTGACCTGACCCCTGTGGAAGGGTGGGATCTCTGGCGCGGATTCGTGTGGCTCGCGAACGTGTACTTCCCCAAGGTCTTCAAGTCCTCGCAGTGCAACTCCGGGGCCAACACGGGCCCGGACGCGGGAGCGACGATCGAACACGCCCACCAGCACGTCTGGGTCCGCCTGCCCGGGGACCTACCGGACCCGCGCGGCGGCATCACCCGCGGCCTGCCGGGACGCGACCCCGACATGTGGTCCACCCCACCCGCAGACCCGAGCGCGCCCCGCTGACAGGCGCGGTCCGCTTCGCCCCCGCCGTCCTTCCCACAGCCGTGCGCGCCCGGTCCCGCCCACCCGGGCACATCCCACCGACCCTGTCGGGATCCCCCGAACGTGCGGGCGTGTCCCGAACCGCACTCACCCCCGGAACGGAGACGACATGCTCACGACGCCCGCCCTGTGGTCACATCAGCGTGATGCAGTCGAGGCGATCGACAAGGTCCTGCGTGAACATGACCGCGTCATTCTGCACATGGCGTGTGGGACCGGAAAGACACGGGTGGGCGGCGAGATCGCCCAACGGTTGCGGCACGTCGCAGGGGGCCGAAGCCTCTTGGTCGTCCCGAGCCTGGACCTGATCAGCCAGACTCTCCGCGAATGGGTCGACACCCATGGGCGGAGCGACCTCGGCCGGCTTGTCGCGGTCTGCTCCGAGCCCAAGGTCCTGCTCTCGTTGCATCATGCCGAGATCCCTCGGAGTACGGCCGTCACCGGTGACCCCGCCGACCTCGCCGACCTCGTGAGCGGGACCGGGCGAGTGACCGTCGCGTGCACCTATCAGAGCCTGGACGTCCTGGTCGCCTCCCACGCCCTGCACGGGCTGCCCCGCTGGGATGTCGTCATCATCGACGAGGCGCACCGAACCGTCGGCGAGGTATCCCGGCCGTGGGCCGTCATCCACGACGACCGGCGCATACCCGCCGCCCATCGCGTGAGCATGACCGCCACTCCTCGCATTGCCGTGGGTGAAGGGCGCACGATCGGCATGCAGGACGAAGCCAAGTTCGGTCCTGTCGGCTTCCGTCTGCCGTTCGGAACGGCAATCGAACTCGGTCTCCTCGCCCGCTACCGCATCGTGGTGCCCGTCATCACCGACGAGCAGATATGCCGCAGCGCGGCCGCGGACCGTCCCGAGTTCTTCAACGTGGGGAACAGCGCCGTGTCGGCGAGCATGCTCGCCACGCAGATCGCCGTGCTTCGCGCCGCCCAGCAGTACGACAGCCGCCGCATTGTCACCTTCCACGCGTCGGTGTCCGACGCACGGTGGTTCGCCAGCACGTTGCCGCATGCCCGCAGCGAGCAGGTTCTCGCGGGTGAGGACCCCCCGGAACTGTGGGCCGGTCACGTCCACGGCGAACAGCCCATGACCGAGCGTCGCCGCGTCCTGGCCCAGCTGCGCACCGCCGACGATCGAGTGGTCGTGGTCGCCAACGCCAGGTTGCTGACCGAGGGCGTCAACATCCCGGAAATCGACGCAGTCGCCTTCCTCCATCCACGCAGCCCCATCGACACGATCCAGGCCGTCGGCAGAGCCCTGCGTCGTGGCGACCGAAGCGTGGACAAGACGGCGACGATCATCGTGCCCGTATTGCTGGGCCCCGGAGAGGACCCCGAGGCAGCCCTGTCCGGGTCGGCGTTCGCCACCGTGTTCGCTGTCGTACGGGCCCTGGCCGCGCACGACGACTCACTCGCCCTGTACTTGGACCAGGCGCGGCGCTCACTCGGCTCCTACGTCGAGCCCGACGTTCACCGCGGCCTTCCGGAGTGGCTGACGCTCAACGGCATCGACGTCCCCGCCGGCTTCGCGCACGCGGTCACGGTGCGGGCCATCCGCGAGTCCACCGACGCGTGGACGGAGTTCCTGGCCGCAGCCATCGCGTACCGGACCGAGCACGGGAAGCTCAACGACATGCCGCGCGGGTGGGCCACCCCGCGTGGTCTGCAGTTGTGGCAGTGGCTGGAAAACGTGAAGTCCCGCCACAGGAGGGGGAATCTGAACGCTCAACAGGTTGCCGACATGGAATCCCTGGGGTTCGTCTGGAACTCCAACGACCGCGTTTGGCAGGAATTCATCGCGGACCTCAAGGAATACCTGATCGACCATCAGGGCCTCGACATCCCGGTCGACTACAAGAACCCGGAGGGCCGCAAGCTGGGGCGCCAAGTCAGCACCTACCGCGCCAATTTCGGCAAACTCCCTGTCGAACGCAGGGTGGAGCTGCTTGAGCTCGGCTTCATCCTCGATCCCCTGGACCACCGCTGGCAACGTCGCCTCGACGCGTGGGTCGCGTATCAGCAGGACCACGGCGATCCCGCTGTCCCCTTCGATCACGTCACCGACGACGGGATCGAGCTCGGGAAATGGCGCGCCACCCAGCTCGCGACCTACCGCAAAGGCGAGATGCCGCAGTGGCGCGCCGATCAGATCACGAGACACAAACTCCACCGGGATGCCCGCGAGGTCGAGTACCAGTACTGTCTCGACGCCCTGCGCGCCTACGTCGCCAGGGAGGGCAATCCCCGGGTCCCCAAACACCACATCGAGAACGGGGTCCCTCTCGCGACATGGTTGTCCCATCAGAGGAACCGAATGCGACGAGGTGTCATCAACGCCCAGCGGGCCGCCGAACTGCACGAACTCGGCGTACGCGCGCGGTACCCCGGATGAGGCCGGCCCACCGTGGCCCGGACGGCCCACCGGCGGCCCCATCACCGCTGATGTCACCGCAGTGCGGCGCATCCCGACGGCGCGACACCGCTCGGGTCGCCGACGGGCCCATCCCCTCCGCAGCACAGCGCCACGAACTATCCGTACACCCAACTGCCACCTGTGCCCTTGTACTGGGCGTAGGGGATGGGCTCCTGGCCCTCGCGCATGCGGGCGCGGTACAGCGTGCCGTTGAGGTGGTCGATCTCGTGGGCGACCAGGCGCGCCATCCCGTCGCGGAACTCGGTGACCTGGCGGTGGCCGTCCAGTGCGGTGTGGGCGACTTCGATCGTCCGTGGTCGTGGGACCAGCCCGCGGACGCCAAAGAAGCTGAGGCATCCCTCGTACTGCTCGTCGGTGGCGCGCGAGCTGTCGACGACCTCGGGGTTGAGCAGGACCACGAGGTCGGCGCCGGGGTCCGGTGGGATAACGATGGCGGCGGCGCGGTCGCTGTGGAGATTGTCGATCTGCGGTGCGGCGATGCCCATGCCCTTGCCGAAGACGTGCAGACGGCGGATGCGCGCAGCGGCCTGCTCGAGCTCGGTGATCAGGGCGCGCGCGACGTCGGAGTCGTCGGGCAGGACGAACGGGACGGCTGGTGTACGAAGCCTGGGGTCGCCCTCCTGGACGATGCCGGCTGCGGTCATGACGGCGGCGGGGTCTTGGGGTTCTTCCACGGAGGGATTCTCCCGTCGGGGGGCGGTGAACAGCCATTCCAGGCGGTAGCGGGCGTTGAGCGGCGGGTCGAGGGTGGACCAGGCGAACACGGTGTGCCGGTCCTTCACGGTGACCTGCATCGGGGTGCGCAGGGCGGCGAAGGTCTCGCTCATGGATGTTTCGGTGCCCCATGCCTCGGGGCCGAGGTGGGTGGGGAAGGTGAGGCTGACGGCGAGGCGCCTGGTCGGAGCCGCACGGCGCGCTTGAATCACGGTCCCCATTTGTCGTCGTCGCCGACTTCGTATGTGCAGACGCGGACTGATCGACGCTCTGCCGTGATCTCGTGGCAGCGGTGGGGTACTGCCGCCCGGATGAGTGCGGAGAGCACGTGTTCGAACTCCGAACACGCAGCTGCGGCGCGTATCGAAACACATTCACCGATCACGCGGACGAATCTTCCACACGATCGTGTCGACTCACGCGACCTTCCCTCGGACTGCTCGCGGCTCGGCTAGCATCACTCGGGTTGCGGGCGAGGCCCCGGGGCCTCCTGGCATAAACAAGTGTCGCGGGAGCGGGTGGGCCGATGGGTGATCGAGGTGTGGGAGCGACGGCAATGACTGATGCGTCCGATGGTGCGGTCGCGCTGACTGGGGGGCGCATGGCGCCGGAAGTCCTGCGGCGCAGTGACAAGGTCCTCAAACCTGCGTCGGATTCCTCGGAATTCATGGCCTCCCTTCTGGGTGTCCTGGAGCAGCGGGGCTTCGAGGGCTCTCCGAGATACCTGGGGCAGGTCGACGGGAAGGACATCCTGACGTACATCGCCGGGGACGTTCCGTCGCGATTTCGCCCGTGGTCCGACGACCAGGTCAGCGCGGCGGCCCGCCTGCTGCGCGACATGCACGACGCGACCCGGGGCAGCGATCCCGCCGGTCGGTTCGACGTGGTCTGCCACCACGACCCGGGGCCGAACAACTTCGTCTTCCGCGATGACGTCCCGGTGGCGATCATCGACTTCGCGGAAGCCGCCCCGGGGAGCCGGCTTGAGGATGTCGGCTATCTGAGCTGGACGTGGTCGATTTCGTCCAAGCAGGTCATGCCGCTGGAGCAGCAGGCGGAGCAGGTCAGGCTGATCGCGGACGCCTACGGCCTGGAGGACGCGGAGCGTCACGCCGTTGTCGACTGCGTGCTCGAACGTCAGTCGCGGAATGTGCGGTTTTGGGCGGAATTCCTGGCGAAGCCGGAGACGGCGCCTGCGGCTCCGGACGTCTTGGCGGACCGGATTGCCTGGAGCAGGCGCGAGTTCGCCTTCGTCCACACCAACCGTGGGGTCTTCGACCGCGCGCTGTCCTGACTACTCCGCGGCCCGGTCGTCGGCGGTGTCGGCGCCGGGGCGGTGGGGCGCGGGGGGAAGCCCGAACATGGCCCCGTTGCCGCGGGCGAGCCGGGCGATGTCGGAGGGGCATCCTTCACGGGCCGCGTACGGGGCCACGGGGCGGTCGAGTGGCGGGTTGGCCAGGAAGAGCACGCTCAGGCGGCTCGGGAGCCTGTGGTTGCGGACGTGGTGGTACAGCGGGGGGATGTCCCCGCCGGTCATCGCGGTGAGCAGGCTGCCCGGCATGACCAGGAGGCGGCCGTCGTGGCCGGGCACGGGCTCCATCCCCGCCTCGGTTTCGATCTCGAGGCCGGGGCCGTCGGCGACGGCCAGGGTGAGGAGATGCCCGTCCTCGTGGCGGTCCTGGAGCAGGTCCCGGTCGCTGGGGCGGTACCAGTTGACCTCCAGGTAGGAGTAGTCCCGGAACGGCAGGGGCTCCCCCGGGCGGCCGTAGTGGGCGGCGATCCCGGCGAGGGTGTCCGCGGTGATGCGGGCGGCGACCGTCCAGTAGGCGCCGAGGGCCTCCAGGAACGGCACGATGGTGCGCGCGTCGTGGAGCGGGACTGCGGCGGGGCGGTCGGCCCAGTAGGTGAAGCTCTCGTTCATGTCGGGGCGGTCGGGGCTGACGGAGTACTGGCGGCCCCAGGGGCGGAAGCCGTAGTTGAAGTCGGCGCTGCCGTGGGCGCGTTTGACGGCTTCGTCCCGGTCGAAGAATTCCGTGGCGGCTGTGCGCAGCGCGGCGAGGGTGCGGCGTTCGTCGGCGTCGAGGTCGACGGTCGCGCGGGCATGTGCGAGGAGGTCGGCGGTGATGGCGTGTCCGGGCATGGGGGACTCCTTGGTGCGGCGGGGCCGGGGGTCGGTCACAGGAAGTAGAGGCGGCCGAGGGCGGTGTGTTCGGCGGGCGGGGAGCTGATGGGGGTGTCGTCGAGGGTGACGCTGCCGGTGCGGGGGTCCACGCGTACGGTCGCGGTGCGGTTGTTGAGGTGCATCGTGGCAAGGCCGATGTCGCGGGTGTCGCGGACGGGGACGCGGCGCCGGCGGGTGGGCAGCCGGTCGGCGCCGTCGTCGTGTGCGGCCCGGCTGACGAAGGCGACGGACAGGTCGGCCGCTGTTTCGCCGTGGGCGCCGAACTGTCGTCCCAGGGTGAGGGGTTGGCAGGATTCGGTGGAGGCGTTGGGGTCTCCGGTGACGCCGTAGGCGGGGTACCCGGCCTTGAGGACGAGGTGGGGTTTGGCGCCGAAGTAGCGGGGGTCCCACAGGACGATGTCGGCGAGGCGGCCGGGGGTGAGTGCGCCGATCTCGTGGGCCATGCCGTGGGCGAGGGCCGGGTTGATGGTGAGTTTGGCGATGTAGCGCAGGATGCGTTCGTTGTCGTCGGAGCCCTCCGGGTCGGGGTCGAGGGCCTTCATCTTGGCGGCGACGGCGAAGGTGCGGCGCACGGTCTCGCCGATGCGGCCCATGGCCTGGGAGTCGGACGAGGTGATGGGGATGACGCCGAGGTCGTGGAGGACGTCTTCGGCGCCGAGGGTTCCGGTGCGGATGCGGTCGGCGGCCAGGCGCATGGCGTCGGGGTTGCCGGGGTCGAGGCGGTGGACGGTGGCGATCATGTGGAGGTGTTCGGCGGCAGTGTCGCGGGTGTAGGGCAGGCCGGGGTTGGTGGAGGATCCGATGATGTTGGGGACTCCGGCCAGTTGCAGCACGTCGGGTGCGTGGCCGCCGCCGCAGCCTTCGACGTGGAAGGCGTGCAGGGTGCGTCCGGCGATGACGGCGAGCGTGTCGTCGACGTAGAGGGCTTCGTTGAGGGTGTCGCTGTGGAGGGCGACCTGGACGTCGTGTTCGTCGGCGACGGTCAGGGCCGTGTCCAGGGCGCGGGCGTGGGCACCCATGTCCTCGTGGACCTTGAACCCGGAGGCGCCGCCTTCGACCAGGGCCCGGACCAGGCCTGCGGGGTGGGAGCTGGATCCGCGGGCGAGGAGGGCGATGTTCACCGGCCACGCGTCGAACGCGCGCATGGCGTGGCGCAGTTCGGCCGGGGTGGTGACTCCGCAGCCCCAGGTGGGGCCGAAGTTCTGGGAGACGATCGTGGTGACCCCGGCGGCGAGGGCGGCGTCGAGGATGCGCGGGGAGACGAGGTGGACATGGGTGTCGACGATGCCGGGGGTGGCGATGAGGCCTTCGCCGGCGATGACGGTGGTGCCGGTGCCCACGACGACGTCGACTCCGTCGAGGGTGTCCGGGTTCCCGGCGCGGCCGAGCGCGTGGACGCGGCCGTCCTTGATGCCGATGGACACTTTCCGGATCCCTGCGATCGGGTCGATCAGGACCACGTTGGACACGACGAGGTCGCAGGTGTCGGCGGTGGGTTCGGCCTTCATGTGCATGCCGTCGCGGGCGGTCTTGGCATAGCCGGTCACGAATTCGTCGCCGCGCAGTTGCGCGTCGTCGACGACGCGGAGCACCAGGCCGGTGTCGGCGAGGCGGACGCGGTCGCCGGTGGTGGGCCCGTGCAGCTGGGCGGGGTTCGGGGTGCTCATGTGCGGTGGCCTTCCTGGGCGGTGGGGGGACCGGTGTCGAGGTAGCCGTCCGCGTGGGCGCGCTCCAGGGCCCGCTCGCGTGCGCCGGGGGCGTCCAGGGGGCCGTCGACCAGGCCGGCGAAGCCGATGACGACGCGGTCGCCGCCCATGGGTGTCAGCGTGAGGGTGCGCGTGGTGCCGGGGTCGAAGACGACGACCGCGCCGACGGGCAGGGCCGGTCGTCTGCCGTAGGCCGCAGATCGGTCGAAGGCGAGCGCGCGGTTGGTTTCGAAGAAGTGGAAGTGGCTGCTCACACTGATCGCGACGTCGCCGGTGTTGGTGACCGTCACCTCGGTCGGGTCGGCGGGGGCGGGTTCCGCGGCGGGGGCGCACAGGACGGCGCCGGGTGCGGCCCCCGGGTCGCCGGTGTGCGGAACGGGGTCGGTGATCACGACGAGTTTGGTGCCGTCGTCGAAGGTGGCCTCGACCTGGATTTCGGTCAGGATGTGCGGGACGCCGGGCAGGACGTCGTCGGCGGTGAGGACCGTGCGGGCGGCGGTGACCGCCTCTTCCAGGCGGGCGCCGTCGCGGGCGGCTTCGCACGCGGCGTGGGCGATGAGCGCGGTGGCTTCGGGGACGTTGAGCAGCACGCCCCGGTCGCGGCGCTCGCGGGCCAGCAACGTCGCCGTGTACAGCAGGAGCCGGTCGCTCTCGGCGGGGGTCAGAAGCACGGGGATCCTCCTCGTGGCGTGGGTTCGGTATTCGGGTCGGGGCTATTCGCCGATGACGACGCCGCAGGTCTTGGCGTGGGCGCGGATCGTGGCGCGGGCCCGGGCGAGGTCTTCGAAGGACACCTCGGGCATCAGGGCGGTGGCGTAGTCGCGCATCGCGTCCTCGGGAGGGACGACGGCCTGCCCGGCCCACCGCGCGGCGACCTTCGCCAGGACGGGTTCGTCGGCGATGCGCAGGCCCAGGCGGGACGCGGCGGCGCGGGCGGCGCCGGGGTCGGTGAGGTAGGTGTAGTCGCGGGCGCCGGGTTGCGGGGACAGCACTTCGACGTCGACCGCGGAGAAGACCCCGCCGGCGGCGCCTTCGGTGATCAGCGCGCGGATCCGCTGGATGTTCTCCTCCAGGAGGACGCGGGTCATGCCGATGTGGCCGACGACGAATCCGGCGCGGATGAGCAGGCCGTGGTCGCGGGTGACGGTGATGGCGGTCGAGTTGAGTTCGTACAGCTTCTCGGCCTCGGCGAGGACGTCGCGTCGGCGTCCGCCGACGGGTTTGTTCATCGCGGCCAGCGACAGGGGTGTGCCGGCGTCCATCCCGATCATGATCTGACGCACCCCGAGGCCGGTGAGGAGGGCGGTGCGTCGGGGGTCGGCGATGCCGTCGGCGCGTCCGTAGCCGACCAGGACGGGCCGGTCCCTGTCCGTGAGGGCGGTCCACCATGCGGGTCGGGTGTCGCTCATGGCGGTGAGGAGCCTGGCGAACGTCAGGGGCAGTTCGTCGGCGGTCAGGTACAGGTAGTCGTGGCCGACGGCGACGGCGGCCTTCAGGACGTCCCAGGCCTGGGTGGCGTCGAGTTGGTTGCGCCACAGCGTCCCGGGGTGGATCGAGCAGAAGCTGCACGCGTCGTCGCCGGCGAACTTCACGCAGCCGCGCCCGATCTCGACGGGGACGCCGGCGGTGACGGTGCGGCCGAGGAGTTCGTGCAGGCGGGGCGCGATCCGGTTCAGGAAGTGCCGGGAATACAGGGGGGTTTGGGGGAAGGCGCGGTCCACGAGGGTGTAGTCGAATGCGGTGAACACCGGTTCGGCTCCGGGCGGGGTGAGGCGGGGGCCGTCGGCGGCGCGGTGGACGAGGCCGGGGAACGCGCCGGGGTCCAGGGGCGCGTCGGCGCGCAGGGCGGCGATCAGGCGGGTGAACGGGCCGATGATCTCGTTGCCGACGAATCCGTAGTCCAGGCTGGGGGCCGCGGCCATGCATTCGGGCCACAGGGCGGAGAAGTGGTCGTTGCCCGCGATGGTGGTGATCCGAGGGTCGGTGTCCTTGGCGTGGCGGGCGATCAGGACGCCGGCTTCGAAGTTCGCGGTGAGCATGCTCAGGCAGACGGCGAGGATGTCCTGGGCGTGGTCGGTGATGTGGGTCAGGACGTCGTCGAGGTCGATGACGGTGCCGTCGATGTACAGCGGTGTGATCTGCGGGTTCGGCTCGAGTGCGGACGTGAGGGAGAGGGCGCCCAGGCACAGGAAGTCGGACCAGTCGCTGTGCTCCTCGGGGCGGGTCACGGTCAAGAGTCGTCCGTCGATGACGGTGTTGGAGTTCGGCGGGACGATGACGAGGACCTGGTCGCGGGGCATGACGGCTCGCTTTCGGCTCGGGGCCAAGGGGGCTTGCGGTGCGTGTCGCGGGGGTGCCGGTGTTCAGCGGGCGGTCACGGCCGGCCAGCGCCGCTTCAACTCCCGCGCGGCGCCGGCAAGGACGGTGTGGGTGCGGGACGGGTCGGCGGGCGAATGCCCGGCCCGTTCCCAGCGGTGGCGGCGGAGCGCGACGAGGACGGCCGCGTACAGGGCGCAGTCCCGTACCAGTTCGGGATCGAGTGCGGTGCCGCTGCCCGCGCGGTGGCCGGACAGGAGGCGGCGGGCGCGCGTGACGGAGAACCCGTTCGGGCAGCACAGGCCGATCAGTGCCATGCCGACGTCGACGGCCGGGTAGTCCAGTGAGCCGTCCTCCCAGTCGAGGAGGACGACCCCGCCGGCGGGCGTGACGATGACGTTGTCCGGGAACGCGTCGGCGTGCACGGGTACGGGCCGCGCGCTCTGCTCGGTGACGTGGGCGACGTCGCGGTGGGTGGCGCGGGCCCATCGGGCGAAGGCGTCGTCGGGCAGTTCGTCCAAGACCTCGGCGTCGGCGGCGGTCATGCGCAGGTGGGGCTGCAGGGCGCAGTGGGGTGCGGACGCCGTGCGGTGCACGCGGCCCAGGACGGCCCCGACTTCTTCGACGATGTCCGGTGGCAGTGTCCGGTGTTGGCGGCCGGGCACGAAGTCGCAGACGATCACGGGGTGTCCGGCCCACGCGCCGACCCAGCCGCCGTCGCGGCGCCGGCGCAGGCGGGGGGCGGGCGTGTGCGCGTGTTCGAGGCCGCGGAGGAAGCGTGCGTACTCGTGGGCGGCGGCCGCGTCCTTCTTGCGCAGCACGCTCACCACGACGGTCGCGTCCGAGGTGTCGACGCGCACGTGCGTGTTCTCCATGCCGCCTTCCAGCGGCCGCACCGCAAGCGGTCGCAGCCGGTATGCGTCCAGGACGGCGGCGATGTCGTCGCGGGTGGGCCGTGTGACAGCGGAGCGTGGCGGCGTCACGGGGTTCGCCCGTGCCGGTGGAACGCGGCGGTGATGTCCGCGACGGTGCGGTGCCCGTCGGTGACCGCGGCGACGGCCCGGTCGAGGTGGTCCAGGACCGCGTGGATCCGCGCCTTGGTGAAGGTGTCGGTCCGGTAGGTGAGCGTGCCGGTCAGGGCCCCGTCGCGTTCTTCGAGGACCCAGCGTTGTTCGATGCTGGTGGGCGCCTGATGCGGGCCGGCCGGCTCGGTGTCGATGTCCCGGCAGTCCAGGCCGTCCAGTTCCAGGGACCGGGGACGCATCGTGTTGAGGGCGAGCGTGACCTGGTACAGCGGGCCCTGAGCCTCCCGCTCGGTGCGGCGCAGGTCGCTGGCGAGGTCCTGGATCGGGAGGGCCTGGTGTTCGAGGGCTTGGCGCACGGCCGTGTTCGCGGCGGCGGTCAGGGCGGCGGCGGTCATGTCCGGGCGCACGCGCAGTCGGATGACGGCGGTGTTCACGAAGTAGCCGATCAGGTGCTCGGCGTCGGGCCGGGCGCGGTTGGAGATCATCATGCCGACGCGGACGTCGGTGGCCGCGCCCTGGTGGTGCAGGACCAGGGCGAGCGCGGCGAGGAACGGCCCGGCCAGGGGGCCGCGCTGTGCTCCGTCGCGCGCCCCGGCCCGCAGCCCGGCGACCGCGGCGGCGGGGATGCGGACGCGCTGGACGTCGACGGGCCGCTGTCCGGTGTCCGGCCCGGCGGGACGCGCGGCGGGCGGGGTGAACGTCAGGGGTGGTCGCGGCGGGGCCAGGTCCGCGCGCCGGGACGCGAGTTGTCGTCGCAGGCGGGGGCTGCCGCGTTCGCCGCGCATGTCGCGGCACAGGGCGGCGAACGTGCGGGGCAGCGGGGGCAGTTCGGCCGCCCGGCCGGCGTGGGCGGCGTTGTAGAGCGCGGCGAGGTCGCGGAACAGGACGCCGATCGACCAGCCGTCGCTGACGAAGTGGTGGATCTGCAGGAGCAGGACGTGTCGCCGGTCCCCGAGGCGGACGAGGTGGGTGCGGAAGAGGGTGTCTCCGCGCAGGTCGACGTGCCGGTGCGGGGTGCGCGCGAGGAGGACGTCGGGCGTCGGCGCGGTCGCGGTGGTCAGGGCGCTGCGGCCGACCCGATCCGCCATGCTGGAGGCGACGAACTGGACGGGGGTGTCGTCGGGGAGGCGGTGCAGGCGGGTGCGCAGCGCCGACTGGCGGGCGATCAGCGCCGACACGGCGTGTTGGAGTGCCCCGGTGTCGAGGGGGCCGTCGACGAGGACGGCCGCGGTGTCGATCGGCCGGAGCCTGGTCGACTCGCCGGGTTCGGGCCAGGAGCCGTCCGGGCGGACGAACTCGGCGTCGATCAGCCGTTCCTGGCCGGGCGAGAGCGGCGCCGTCTCCACGATCACGATGCCGCCGGCCGAGGACGGGGCGGAAGGGCGCGTCATCGGTCCTCCCGCGGCCGGGTGGCGGGGATGCCGCCGAGGAGGGCGTGGAGGAGGACGAGGTGTTCACCGCCGGGCAGCAGCCAGCGCACCGGTTCGAAGTCGAGCCCGTGGACCGGGCACAGTCCCAGCCCCGCGTCGGTGGCACGTTCGCACAGCAACTGACCCATGTATCCGGCGTCGAGCAGGGCGAGCGGTTCGGCGTGCGCCCCGTACAGAGGTGCGGAGTCGGCGGGGTCGGCGGTGAGGAACACGGTGAAGGCGGCGCTGTCGGCCGGTGCGCGGTTGACGGGTCCCGGATGCAGCACGACGGGGTCGAGGTCGATGCCGGGGGCCTGCGGGACGAGGTCGTGCGCGTCGGGGTGGTAGGCGTAGACGCCGCCTTCGAGGCCGTGGACGCGTCCGGGACGTGCGTGCACGTGGACGTGGACGCTGTACAGGCCGCCGGCGGACGGGTACAGGAATCCGGTCCGGCCCGGGGTCGGGTCCCGGCGCAGACTCTCCAGGAGTTGCCCGAGGGCGGCGGCGGTCACCGGGCGGTCGTCGAAGACGCGCGGCGTGAAGCGCCGCAGTCGCCGCTCCCGCGAACCCGGCGGTGACGCGGCGGGCAGGATCCGCCCGGCGGGGGCGGGCGGGTGGGCGGGGCGGGCGGCACGGAACCGGTCCCGCTCGCCGGGGTCGGTGAGCACGTGGACGGCCGTCCACGCTGAGGCGCCAGCCGCGGGCGCCGGGTCGGGGTTCGCGTCGCCCGTGCGGGGGGTGTGCCGGAGCAGGGTGCGCAGGGTGGGGGTGTCGTAGAACGCGGCGAGGTCGGGGCGCGTCCCGGTGTGTCGTTCGACGAGGTTCGCCAGTCGGATGACGTCGATGCTGGTCAGTCCGACCTGGAGCAGGTCGTCGTCGATGCCCGCGGCTGCGGGAAGCGCCGCGCCCAGGGCGTCGAGCAGCGGCGCGTCCTCCGGTCGACCTGGGGGCCGGTGCCGGGCGGGGGCGTCGGGTTGCGCCGTGGCGTGGGCGAGTTCGGCCCGGTCGACCTTTCCGGTGGCGGTGCGCGGCAGCTCGTTCCGGGCGGAGAAGGTGGCGGGGAGCATGTGGGAGGGCAGGCGGAGGGCGAGTTCGCCGCGCAGTTCCGCGACCGGTCGGCCGGCGACCACTACGGCGTGCAGGCGCCGGTCGGTGCGCTCGCCGACGGCGACCACGCAGGCCTCGCGGACGCCGTCCACCGCGCACAGCGCGGTCTCGACCTCGCGGAGTTCGACGCGGTGGCCGCGGATCTTCACCTGGTCGTCGCGCCGGCCGAGGAACTCGATGGTGCCGTCGGGCAGCAGCCGTCCCCAGTCGCCCGTGCGGTACCAGGTGCGCCCGGTGCGGCCGTCGAAGACGAACGCCGCCTCGGTCGCCTCCGGGGCCGCCCAGTAGCCGAGTGCGGTGCCGTGGCCGGCGATGTGGATCTGTCCGGGTGTCCAGGCCGGGCAGGGCAGGAGCCGCTCGTCGAGGACCTGCACGAGCTGGCCGGTCATGGCGGTGCCGTAGGGGATGCTGGCCCATCGGTCGTCGACGTGGTCGACCTCGTGGAGGATCGACCAGATCGAGCCCTCGGTGGCGCCGCCGAGGGAGACCACACGGTCTCCGCCCGCGCGGGCCCGCAGCCGGTCGGGGAGGGTGAGCGGGATCCAGTCGCCGCTGAGCAGCCACACCCGCACCGACTCCAGGGCGTCGCGGGCGTCGGGGTCGGGCGGGGCGTCGAGCAGCAGCTCGGCCAGGGTGGGCACCGAGTTCCACACGGTCACGCCGCCGGCGCGGATCAGGCGGATCCAGGCGCTGGGGTCGGTGCGTTCCTCGCGGGTGGGCACGATCAGCGTCGCCCCGGCGGCGAGCGCGCCGAACAGGTCGTACACGGCGAGGTCGAACGTGAAGGGCGAAACCGCGAACAGCACGTCGCGCGCGTCGACGGCGTGACGGGCGTTGACGTCGAGCACGGTGTTGAGCGCGCCGCGATGGGAGATCATCACGCCCTTGGGGCGGCCGGTGGACCCGGATGTGAAGATCACGTACGCGAGGTCGTCGGCCGACCGCGGCCGCGGCCCGTCCCGGTCCGGGGAGGCGGCGGGTCGTGAGTCGTCGACGACGATGATGCGCGCGAGTTCCGCGACCGGTTCCAGGCGGTCGGCGGCCGTGCTGTGGGTCAGGACGAGGTCGGCGCCGGTGGTGGTGAGCAGGTCGCGGACGCGGTCGGTGGGCCAGGAAACGTCGACGGGGACGTAGGCGTATCCCGCGAGCAGTACGCCCAGCGCGGCGATCACCTGTTCCGCGCCGGGATCGCAGACGACGGCGATCAGTTCGCCGTCGGGCGGCGCGGCGCCGACGCGGGCGGCGACCGTGCGGGCGCGGTCGTGGAGTTCGGCGTACGTCAACGTCCGCCCGCCGCACCGCAGGGCGGGACGGTCGGGGTGGTCGCGGGCGCGGTCCAGGAACGGCTCGTGCAGGAGCCGTTCGCCGCCCAGGGGCGCGGGGAGCGGTTCGGGTTCGGGCGGCGGCACCAGGTGGGGGCGGCGCGGGGCGTCGGGGTCGTCGACGAGGGCACGCAGAGCGGTGGTGTGGTCGTCGAGGAGGTCTCGGACGAAGGTGTCGGGCAGTGCTCCGGCGACCGTGTCGAGGTTGACCACCAGGTGCCCGTCCGCCTCGTAGGTCTGGTAGTCGAGCAGGACCTGCGGGGTCTGTCCGATGCCGTGGACGATCCGGCCGGGGAACGGCCCCGGGTCCTCGCCGGGGACCTCCAGGTCCAGGGTGCTGGTGAACACCACGGGCGCCCCCGCGGCGGCCCCGGTGGTGTCGCGCATCTCGCGCAGCACGTCCACGCCGCTGTGGGTGCCGTGGTCCAGGTCTGCCCACAGCCGGTGCTGCAGTACACGCAGCCGGTCGGCGAAGGTCGCCCCGGACAGGTCCACCTCCGTCAGGACGGTGGAGGTGAAGTCGCCCACGATCCGGTTGATCTGCGGGTGGACGGGCGGCCGGTCGTAGACGGTGACGTTGACGAGGAAGGCGCGGGTGTTCGTGAAGCGGCCCAGGCTCTCGCCGAACGCGGCGAGCAGGAGTGCGGACAGGGTCGCCCCGTGGGCGGCGGCGACCGCCCGCAGCGCGGCGAACTCGGCGGGTGCCCAACGGGTGTACACGCGTTGGAACCGCGGCCGATCGGCGCCGGGGGCCGCGGTGAGCACGGGCAGCGGCGGGGGTGGCGGCAGTTCGGGTATCCGGCCGCGCCAGTACTCGCGATCGCGTGCGTGGCGGTCGGATGCGTCCAGGGTGTGTCGGTGGGCGACGTGGTCCGCGAACGTCACGGTCAGGGCGGGCAGTTCCGTGTCCGGGTCCGCGTACAGGGCTCGGGCTTCGCGGTGGAGGATCTGCCAGCTCAGGGCGTCGCCGATGAGGAGGTCGAAGCTCAGGAACAGGCGGACGTCGCCGCCGGGCAGGTGCGCGGCCTCGATCGTGAACAGCGGCCAGGTCGCGGTGTCGCGGCGCGGGTGCGACAACCGGTCCCGCGCGGCGGCGAGTCGGGCCGGCGCGTCCTGGGCCCCGCGCAGGTCCAGCGTGTCGATCCGGTACGGCTCCACGGTCGGCAGGACGCGTTGCCGGCCGTCGTCGGTGATCACCGCGCGGAGCATGGGATGCCGGTCGATCAGGGTCCGCCACACCGCGCCGAGCCGGTCGACGTCGAGATCGGGAACGTCGACCTCGGCGTACAGGTGGGAGTCGACGCCGCCGCCGTCGAAGTCGTCGCGCCGCCCGACCCAGTAGGCCTGCTGGATTGCGGTCAGGGCGAAGGGTTCGCTGCTCTCGCCCGTGCGGGCGGGCAGCGCGGGGAGCGCCCGGGGGACCTCTCCGGCGGGTGTCCCCAGGACGAGTTCGCGCACGATGCGGCTCAGGGCCCGGGGTGTCGGTGCGCGCAGGACGGCGCCCAGGGGGAGGTCGACGGCGAACGCGGTCCGCAGCCGGGCGACCAGGCGCAGCGCCAGGAGGGAGTGGCCGCCGGCGGCCAGGAAGTCGGTGTCGGGCCCGGCGAAGTGGCCCAGGAGCGACGCGAAGTGCGCGGTGACCACGTCCAGGACGGGGTCCGGGATGCGGCCTTCGCCCTGGGCGGATCGTGCGGGCGGCGTGGGTTCGGGCCCGGCCGCGGGCGCGGGCGCGGCGGCGAGGGTGGCGGTGTCGTGGGACAGGTCGGCGACCCGTGCCCGGGTTTCGGGCGTGAGCCGGCCGAGCATGGAGCACATCGCGTCCAGGATCGCGCGCGCCTGGTCGTCGCCGACGCGGGCGCGGTCGTTGACCAGGATCAACCGCAGTGCTTCGGTCGTCTCGACGATGAGGGTCAGGGCGTGGCGGGTGCGACCGCCGTGGGAGCGGATCCCGGTGTTGTCCAGGACGAGGGCGTCGTGCGCTCCGGTCGCCGGGCCGGTCGGGGGCCGGGGGTGGTCGGCGACGGCGACGACGCTGTCGTACAGCGTGTTCCCCTCGGGGATGCTGGCCCACGTGTGCACTTCGGCGGTGGAGCATCCGCCGTGCCGGTCGGCCAGGGCCAGTGCGTCGTGGACGCGGTTGATCCACGCGCCCGTGTCCTCGTCCGCGGCGGGCGGGCAGCGCAGGGGGACCGTCACGGCCAGGGGACCGACGAGGTCGGCGGCACCCGGGTAGGGGTGGCTGCGGCCGGACACGGTGACCCCGATCGCGATGTCGTCGCGGCCGTGCCGGCGGGCGGCGACCAGGCTCCAGCACGCCACCAGGGCGGCGGCCGTCGTCGTCCCGTGCGCCCGGGCGAACCCCTCGAGGGCGCGTCGCCGTGTCGCGGGCAGGTCGCGGGTGTGGCGGCCGAACCGCTCGCTCTCGGTGAACGTCGGCGGATCCACGGGCGCGGTCGGGGGGCACCCGGTGTAGCCGTCGAGGTGTCGGGTCCAGTGGACTCGTTGCCGCTCGTGCGGGCGCTCGGTGAGCCACTGCGCGTACGGGCCGAACGGCGCCGGCGCCGGCGGGCCGGTACGGGTGTTGTAGCGGTGCAGGAGTTCACCGGCGAGCGCGAGATGGGCGCGGCCGTCGAGGATCACGTGGTGGTGGCTCCACACCAGTTGATGCCCGGTGGGGCCGATGTGGTGGACGGCCAGGCGCAGCAGTGGGGGGCGGTGCAGGTCGAAGGGGTCGTGCCGGTGGGCGCGCAGGAGGGCGTCGAGGGCGGCTTGTTGTTCCCGTGGGGTCTTGCCGGTGCTGTCGAGGTGTTCCACGGGCAGTTCGGCGCTCGCGAGGACGACTTGGCGGGGGTCGCCGGTCAGGTCCCAGGCCAGGGCGGTGCGCAGGATCTCGTGGTCGGCGACCATCGCGGCGACGGCGTCGTCGAACCGGGCCCGGTCCAGGGGGCCGGTCAGCGGGAAGACGGTCTGTTCGACGAAGACGGCGGTGCCGGGGCTGGTGAGGCTGCCCAGGAGGAAGCCCTGTTGCGCGGGCGTGGTGGGGTGGAGCGCGGCGATCGGGGTGCTGCTCATGGTCCCTCGCTCGTGAAGGTCGCGGTGATCCGGGCCAGGTCGCGGGCCGGAACGGCGGCGTCGGGGGTTGTCGGAACGCTCGCGATGTGGCGGGCGAACGCTTCGGCGAGGCGGGTGACGGTGGCGTCTGGCATCCAGGTCGGGCAGGCCCGCCACCGGACCTCGACCGATCCGGGTGTGCCGAAGCAGACGACCTCCAGTGGGAACAGCGGCCCCGGCGCGCCGACGGGCGGCAGGTCCAGGTCGTCGGAGGGCAGCTCCCCGAAGTAGTTCAACGCGACCGGGGCCAGGCGCCCGGCCGGCGCCGCCGGCGCGGTGTGGTCGAGTTGGGCGTGCACGGCGACGGCCAGGGCGGCCGCGTCGATCGGCAGGGTGCGCTCGGCGTGCACGGGGCGCATGGTGGTGAGCCAGCCGACGGTGGAGGCCAGGTCGTGTCCGGGAAGGTCACGCCCGTGGAGTTCCACGCACAGTGCGGTGGGCAGGTCGGGGCGGATCTCGGCGAGGGCGGCGAGCAGCGCCCCGGCGAGGACGGCGAGCGCGCCGCGCGTCGTCCGATGCTCCGCCGCGTTCAGGGCGTCGCGGGTGGTGGGGCCCAGTCGGGTGGACGTGGTGCGCGGGGCGTGGGCGAGCCAGGGCCCGGTGGCCGGTGCGGGTGGTTCGCTCAGTGTTGTGGCCCGCAGCCAGGGGAGGTATCCGTCGTCGGTCGCCGGTGTCGGGGTGGGGTGGTCGTAGGCGTGCCACAGGTCGTGGGCGAGGATCTTCAGGGATAGGTGGTCGGCGATGAGGTGGTGGGCGATCCACGCGATCCGCGGTTGCGGGCCGCCGCGGATGAGGACGAGGTCGACGAGCGGCCCCGCGAGGGTGAACCGCTTCTCGCGGGAGACGAGTTCCTCGCGCACGATCGCCTCGTGTTCCCCGGGTGGGCGGTCGTCCAGGTCCAGGAGGTGCACGGTGCGCGGGGCGCACGGGAGGAGTCGGGCGGCCCAGCCGTGTTCGGTGTGGGTGAAGACGGTGCGCAGCGCCGGGTGCCGGCGCAGGACGTTCTCGAAGGCGGTGTTCAGCCGGCCGGTGTCCACGCTCGGGTGCGGCGCGTCGGACATGTGTCTCAGCGTCCAGGTCCCGGCCACCGGGCGGGAGTCGAGGACGGCGGCCTGAAGGGCTCCGAGCGGGACGGGGCCGTCGGTGACCTCCGCGTTCCGGGCGCGGGTGGCGGCGGTGACGGTCGCGGCCAGTTGCCCGAGGGTGCGCCGTTGCATGACGTCGTGCACCGTGACGGGCACTCCGGCACGTTGCGCCTGGTGGGCGAACAGGACGGCCTTGAGGGAATCGCCGCCGTCGGCGAAGAAGTTCGCCTCCGGTCCCGCCGGACGATCCCCCAGCACGTCCGTCCACACCCGGGCGAGGGTTGTCGTCGTGGGATCGGTCGGGGCGGGCGGGTCTTCGCTCCGGGGCGGGGGTGTGCTCGCCGACGCTGCCAGCGCCCGGCGGTCGATCTTTCCGCCGGGCTGGCGGGGCAGGGCCTCAAGGACGTGGTGGCGGTCGGGGCGGGCCCAGAACGGCAGCCTTCGCGCGCACAGGGATCGGGCGCGGTCGACGACGCTTTCGGGGTCGGCGGGGTCAGCGGGGACGAGGAAGGCGTTGAGGAGCGGCGGGCCGTCGCTGCCGGTCCGGGTGGCGACGACGACGGCCTCGGTGATGCACGGGTCGCCGGTCAGGACAGCCTCGATCTCGCCGGGTTCGACACGGTATCCGTGGATCTTGACCTGTTCGTCGATCCGGCCGAGCATCTCGAGTTCGCCGTCGGGCCGCAGCCGGGCGAGGTCGCCGGTGCGGTAGGACCGGGTTCCGTGCGCGTCGGTGCCGAAGCGCGTCGCGCTCTCCTGCGGGCGGTCCCGGTATCCGCCGGCGACCTGGGGTCCCAGGACGACGATCTCCCCCGCGCAACCGGGCAGCACCGGTTCCTCGCCGCCGACCGTGCGCAGCTCGATGCCCGCGTTCCACACCGGCCGCCCGATGGGGACCGGGTCCGCGACGGGCGCGCCGCAGGGGAAGGTGTAGGCGACGCAGCCGACGGTGGCCTCGGTCGGGCCGTACTCGTTCGTCACCGGCAGGCCTGGGACGTCCAGGTCGACCAGGGCGTGGGCGGTCAGTTGCTCCCCTCCGACGACCAAATGCCTTACTGCGCGGGCCAGTTGCGCGCCGGACAGCATGCGGGTCAGCAGCCGCAGTCCGCCCGGGGTCACCTTCAGCGGGCTCAGGTCGCGCGCGCGGGTGAGCGCCGCGGCCAGGTCGTCCGGGTCGTCGGAGGGCTCCAAGGCGACGCGTCCGCCGGTCGACAGCGGCAGGAGCAGGCTGGTGAGGGTCAGGTCGGCGGCGATCGAGGAGTGCGCGAGCGTGCCGCTGCCGCCCGGGGTGTCGTAGCGGTCGGACGCCCATTGCAGGTACTGCATCAGCGCACCGTGGGTGATCGGGACGCCCTTGGGGCGGCCGGTGGAACCGGAGGTGTAGATCAGGTAGGCGTCGTCTCCGATCCGGGCCCGCGACGCCGGTCGCCGCGCCGGGCCGGTCCCGGGATGCGGGTCGTCGGCCCGCAGCACGGGGACGTCCGCGAGGTCCGTGCCGGTGACGCGGTGGGCGGTGTCCGCGTCGGTGAGGAGCAGGCGCGGCGCGGCGTCGCGCACCACGTCCTCGATGCGGCCGGGCGGCCAGGACGGGTCGATCGGGACCCAGTGGGCCCCGCAACGCCACACGGCGAACAGCGCCGCCGGCAGCGGGACCCGGCGGGCCATGCAGACCCCGACCCGGTCGCCGGGTCCGACACCGCGGTCGCGCAGGACGCGGGCCAGGTCGGTGCCGGCCCGGTGCAGTGTGCGGTATGTGGTCTCGGTGCGATCGTCGGCGGCCGCGACGGCGTCGGGGGTGCGGATCGTCTGTGCGTCGAACGCGTCGACCAGGGTGTCGGTGGGGGCCGGGCGCACCGGTCCGGTCAGCCGGCTCGGCGCGGTTGGAAGGGCGCTGACTTCTGCGGCGGGGCGGAGGGCGGCGCGCGGCCGTGCCATCCGATCCAGGACCTGCCCGAGCCAGTCGGCGACCCGGCGGGCCTGGTCCTCGTCGAGGGCGTCCGTGTCCGCGACCACGCACAACTGGGGTTCGGTGCCGCGCAGCAGGAGGTGTGCTTCCAGGGCCATGGGGTCCAGCGGCGCGTCGACGACGTCGACCACGGCGCGGACACCGGAGCCGAACAGGAGGGTCGCCGGGGCGGTGAGGTGGCGGAACCCGACGGTGAAGCCTTCGTCGGGGCGCGGGTGGACGAAGAAGTCCCCGTGCCGGTCCGCGGCCGTCGTCTCACGGTGGGTGCCCCGAAGCAGGTCGGCCAGAAGGGCGGCCGGAGCGGCGGGGACGGCGGGTATGGGTACGTTGCGGCCCAGCAGGGCGACGGTGTGCGGGAGTTGCGCCACCGGCCCCGCGACGAACACGCCCAGTGACCCCTCCCGCTCGCCGGGGGCGATCCGCGCGAGCAGCAGCCGCCAAGCCGTCAACGCCACCGCCTGGAGCGGGACGCCCGCCTCCCCGGCCAGGTCCTCCAGGCCCGCGCGGGTGCCGGCGTCCAGGCGCACCGGTACGCGGACACGCGCCCGGCCGCGGGCGTGGCCGGTGTTCAGGGCTCGGGCCACGTCACCGGCGGGGGCACTGCGGTGGCCGCGTGCCCAGAAGTCACGGCCGGGGGCCGCGTCCCGCGCGGTGGGCAGCGCCGCGAGGAAGTCGTCGACGTCGTCGAGGGTGGGGTTCTCTTCCCTCCGGTGCGCGGTCGGGGTGGTGTAGGCGCTCGTGATCGCCTCGGCGGCGCGCAGCAGTCCGGTGTCGTCCAACGCGCCTCGGGCGGGCCGTAGTTCGAGGAGGAAACACCCGTCGGGGGCGGTGCGCAGTCGCGCCAGGGGTACGGCCCCGGGGCCGTCGTCCGCCGGTGCTGTCGAGGTCGCCGTCGGGGCGGCGGTGAACACGTGGACTCCGCCGTCCGGCGAGGGCCGCAAGGACCGGCGAAGCGCGGGACGCTCACGCACCACCCGTTCGGTCGCGGTGCGCAGACCATCGGTGTCGACGTTCCCGTCGATCACCAGACGCAGCAGTCCCGGGCCGGCGTCGGCGTCGGCGACACGGCGGTGCTGGGGCGCGGCCGCGGGGCGGACGCGGCCGCGTGCGCCGGTGTGGATCTCCCACACCGTGTCGGCGGCGGCGGCGGTGGGGTGGGGTGAGTCAGGCATGGGGGGTGTCCTCCTGCCGGTTCAGGTCCTGAAGGCGTCGACGTACGAGTCGATCGACGGCGGTGTCCGGCGGGCGCAGCGCGGCGCGCAGTCGTTCCATGGGCAGCCCGGGAAGAACGCACGCGGCGCCCAGGAACAGGGGGTAGGCCTCGGCGATCGTGTCGGCTCGCACCGGCGTCGCGGCGTGCGCGTCGAAGCGCAACAGCGCGCTCGCGCCGTCCGCGTGCTCTTGGAGGTCGAGCATCACGGGGTAGGGCAGCGGCCACAGGGCGGGTTCGGTCGGCTCGACCGAGCAGTCGCGAAGCTGAAGATGGTGGGTGGGCGGCGGCTGGAGCGTGAACAGGTTGTCGAACAGGCCGCCGGGCCGCCGGCGGGCGCGGGAGAGCAGCGCGTAGGGGATCTCCGCGTGCAGCAGGGCGCGGGTGCCGGCCGCGACGGCGCTCTCCAGGTGCCGGCCCAGGGTGGTGGACCAGTCGACGCGGGCGGGGACGGGGACCAGGTTCGCGAGGAAACCGACGGTGTCCGCGTGGGCCGGGTCGTGGCGGTTGGCCACCGGGCAGCCGCTGACCACGGTGTCGGTGTCGAAGACGGCGGCCAGGAGCAGTTGGTGGGCGGCGAGGTAGAGGTGGAAGGGCGTGGTGGCGTAGGTGCGGGCCGTGCTGCGCACGAGGTGGGTCAGCGCGAGGTCGAGGGCGAAGCGGCGGTGCCGGGGCGCCGGGATGTGGTCGGGCGGGACGGTCCCTCTCGCGGGCGGTCCCGGTTCGAGGGCGGCCAGGATCCCGGCGATGGGGGCGTGGAACTCTCCGCGTCGGATCCGGTGGGCACTCTTGTCGCGGTAGTGGGTGAACGATCCCGGCTCCGGCAGGGCGGCAAGCTCTGCGTGGCCGGTGTAGGCGGCGCCGAGGTCGCGGTGCAGCAGGTCCAGCGACCAGCCGTCGCCAGCACTGTGGTGGACCGCCGCGACCAGGAGGTGATCGTCCGGGGCGCGGCGGATCAGCAACGCGCGCAGCAGCACGTCGCGGTCCAGGGCGAACGGCGTCCCGAAGAACACGCGGGCCGCGCCGTGCGCCTCCTCATCGCGCCGGGCCGGCGGCGAACCCTCGAGGTCCACGAGGCCCAGGCCGAAGCGGCCGGCCGGGAGAACTGCGCAGCGGAGCCGGCCGTCGTGTTCGGTCAGCGTGGTGCGCAGCGCGGGGTGGCGTGCGATCACGGCCTGGAAGGCCCGACGGAGGCGGTCGACGTCGAGGGGGCCGGTGATGCGGTGGGCGGTGGGGATGATCTGCGCGTTGGCGTGTGGGTGGGTCGTCTCGGCGACCCAGACGCGTTCCTGCCCCAGGGACGGCGCGTGCCGGTCCCGTGTCCCGGGTTCGACCTCGCGTGCGTCGGCGTCGGCGTCGGCGGCGGGTTCGGTACCGATGGGGCGTGCCGCGCGGGCGGCGCCTTGGATCGTCGGGTGCCGCCAGAGGTCGCGGACGTCCAGGTGCAGGCCGTTCCGGTACAGGCGGGCGCAGATGACCGCCGCGGTCACCGAGTCGCAGCCCAGCGCGAAAAGGTCGTCCAGGACCCCGATCGGGTGCACGCCGAGGGTCTCTTCCCACACGGCCGCGACCCGCTGCTCGGTGGCCGTTTCGGGGGCGACGTGGATCGTGGAGAGCGCGGCGCGCGGGCCCGGGCGGACGACGATGGCGGCGGCGTGCCGGGTTGCCGCGAGGGAGACGGGCCACCGCAGGCGCGGCGGGTCCGCCGCCTCGGTCGCGGACCGGTTCCCGGGCGAACCGGCGGGCGGGGTCTCGCCTTGCGTCCAGTCGAGTTCCGCGAGCGCGGCGGCGTCCAGCACGGCGGCGTCCGCGATGCAGTCCGCGGGGAAGCGGTCGTGGGCGGCGCGGACAAACGCGCGCGCGGGCTGGTTGCGGGGGCCTGCGACCGCGTCCAGCCCCACCGTCGGAAGGCCGGCGGCGCGGGCCCGCTCCCCGAGGGCTTTCAGCAGCCGCCACTCCACGTTGCGGCCCAGGGCCCGGCAGCTGAGGAAGAGATCCCGGACCCGCAGCGCCCCGTCCTCGACGTCGGCGCCGGCGAAGCCGACCAGGCCGTAGTCGCCGAATCGGTCGCGCACCCGGACGGTCAGCGCGATCCCGGGTCCGGCGAGGAGCCGGCGCACTCCGGTCGGGGTGTGGCGGCGCAGGCACAGGTTGAACTGGGTGGTGCGCGCGGCCAGTTGACAGATGCGCTCGGCGTCGGCGTCCGTGGCGTCGACCACGTCCACCTCGAGGGCGAGGTCCCTCACGTACGCCTGCGGGTCGGCTGCCCGGGCGGCGGCTGCGCGACGTGCGCGTTCCCGGGCGAACAGGGCGGTGCGGGCGCGGTCTTCGATGGTCGTGTCGGTGTCGAGGGCCAGTTGCCAGGTGGCGCGCAGGGCAGCCGGGACCTCGCCCGGGTCCGCCGGGACGTCCACCACGGTCAGCGCCGGGTGGCACCCGCCGACCTCGGCCCGTTCCGCGGGGTTGTCGTCGACGAAGACCAGGCTCTCGGTGGCGAAGCCCAACTCGTCGGCGATCGCCGTCACCGCGTCGGACTTGCGCCCCCAGATGGCGTGCACGGCCGCGAAGTCGTCCCAGCGCAGCGGCATGTCCGGGTGCGCGGCGAACACCTCGCGCAGATCGGCCGCGTTGTTGCGTGAGCACAGCACCAGCGCGCGCCCCGCCCGGGCCTGCTCGCGCAGGAACTCCTGCACCATCCGATACGGGCCGCCCGTACGGACGTTCGCGGGGCCGACCTCGCCGCACACCCCGCCCCACAGCGTGTCGTCAGCGTCCACCACGATCGCCTTGACCACCGGGCGATCCGCCGACGTCGCGCGACACAGCAGCGCCTCCGCCCACGCCGTGGTGGACCCGTCGGCGTCGGGCCCAGCCCAGGCCAGTCCGCGCGCGGCAACCTCGTCGCGGATCCGGCCCGTGTCCGCCCCGGGCGTGCCCGGGGGCGCCGTGACGACGACGGGCAGCGCGGAGTTCTCGGCCCATCGCGCGGCGGTGTCGACCTGCCGTCGGATCCACGGCGGCACCGCCGGCTCCGGCCGCACGTGCCCGGGGTGTCGGGCGTAGAGCATGTGTATCTCCGAACCGGCGAACAGGTCGTCCTGCTCGACGAGGGTGTGGAATCCGTGCGATTCCAGCAGCGTCCGCAAGCGGCCCATCCGGCCGTCGGTGTCGTGCACCTCCACGACGATTTGCCCGATGAGGGGCCAGTGCGGTTCGTCGATGCCGAGCAGGACGTCTTCCTCGGCGCGCTCGGCGTCGATCTTCAACAGGTCGATCCGGTCGATCCCCGCCTCCCGGATCCAGGTGGACAGCCGCCGCACCCTCACCATCGACTTCCGGGCCCGGGACGTGTGCTCGTGGACCAAGGGGGCCAGGGCGTCGGCGACCTCGTCACGCAGCTCGGGAGCGATCGTGGTGCGGGTCTCCGCCTGACGGCGGGCATACCCGCGCACGACGTCCTCGTCGACCGCGGTGTCCGCGTACAGACCGGACTGGAGGGAGGAGTCGGGGTAATAGGTGAGCTCGGCTCGCCCGTCGGCCCGCCCGAGTGCCGCCCGCTCCACGCTGACCGCCAAGTCGTAGGCACCGGAATTGCTTTCGAGCGCGTCGGCCGCGGCGGGGACGGGTTCGAAGGCGTGGATGCGGACATCGGAGGCCCGGGACGCGGCGAACAAGCAGAACATGCCGATGTTCGCCCCGACGTCGACGACCAGGTCGCCGTCGTCGATCCGTACGCCGCCACGCAGGTACCGGGCCCGGACGACGATCTCGTCGAAGAGTTCACGTGTCTCGTTCGCGTTCAACTCCGCGATCGGCAGGCCGCCGGGGAGCCTTCCCGTCGGCTCGGTGCCCGTGTGTCTCGCGCCGTGACCGGCGGGGAACGAGAGGCCCGGCGTGACCACGGCGAGGTTCGCGCCCCAGGGGGCGGCCTGAAGCGCGCCGGTGGCGGGCTCGGGGACGTGTGCCTCGTCGCGTTCGATGGGATGCACGCTCAGCGGCAGGCCGATCGCCGTGCCCCACGCGCGCAGCGAGCCGGCGAGATCGGCGAATCCCGAGGACGTGATCACACGCACGTCGAACTCGGCGCCCCGCACCGCCCGCCCGAGCTCGGCGAGCGTCAGCGTCGGAGTCCGGCCCACGACGGCCAACACCGAGGCCGCCTGCCGGACGAGGGATCCCAGCAAAGCCTCGTCCGCATGCTCGCGGAGGGCCTCCAGAGTCCATACCGGGCCCTCGTCCGTCATCTCGGCCGTACAACGCACGGGACAATGGGCAGGCAGCGGACTCCGCGTCGGCGCAGCAGTGTCCGCCCAAGCGAATTCGGGGTACCCGGCGGCGTCGATCAGCCGACGCAGGCCGTCCATTCCACGAGCGGCGGGCCCCTCCCCTCCTCCCGGACGTATCGTCCAGAAGCGCGTGTGGTCGAAGAGGGACTGTCCCGGGACGATCCGCATCGAGGCCAGACTCGGGTGGTGCGCATCCCCGCCAGGCAACGCCAGGTCGACGGGGTCGACGGTTCCGCCACGGAGCGCAAGTACGAACGCGTAGACCGTGCGCTGCAACATCTCAGGATCGCAACCTCGATGAGCGGATTCCCACACGGCACGCGAGCACAGCGCCCCTCGGGCTGTCGCGTGCGCGGCCGAAGGGCCTTCTGTGCGTCCGCCCGGCGGCACGAGTTCCACCCCGGTCGGCGTCGCACGGTTGTACTCCCCTGCCGCGAAATCGATCGGTGACGTCGACACCGTTCCCCCCTCAGACCAGACCTGCACGACGCTGTACGTGACCCACGTCGACTCGCCGCCGACGAATGCGGGCCGGGCCGGCATTCCCTCGGGGACAACCCCGCCTTCGAGGTCAAATGCGGGAACGTCGGAGCACGGGCGAGGAACCCAGTCTCGATCCCGGATCGCGAGCGCGGACGCCCGCGACCCGTCACGGTCGTCATCACGAATCAGTTGGCGCCTGGGACACCCCGGCCGGCGGAGACGGCCGCGCTAGGGTCGACGCCAAGAGGCACATTGCGTCGGGTCACCGGGAAATGCCCATGGACAGCAATCCACTAGCCCAAGCCCTGGTGTCGGCCGGCATCGGACCGCGCGATCTGATGAGGGCCGTCAACCAGCGGCTGGCCGCCGCGGGTCGCGACCGAATGAGCCTCAACGCCGCCTACAAGTGGGTCGAACACGGTTGGATCCCCCAAGACAAACGCGTCCCTCAACTGGTCGCGTCGGTTCTGACAGCCGCCACAGGACGCCGTTACGCGCCTGCGGAGCTGTGGCCCGGCCGAAGCACGGAGTCCGCCGTCTGCGTCACCGCCGACGACGGGCTGACGACACCGTGGGAAACGCACACCACCATGGACAGCCTCCACGACCTGTGCGCCGTCCCCGGACCCCAACGCCGCAGCGTGGCACCGGTCGGCGGCGCCGATCTGCTCACCGCCGCACGCACCGCGATCGACCACACCCCCGCGCCTCTGGCGAAGCATGCCCGCAGTGAACGCGTACTGCCCCCCATGATGAGCGCCATCGAAGCGCACGTCCTCGACCTGCGGCGCCTCGACGACCGCACCGGCGGCGGCACCGTCTCCCAGCGCTACGTCACCGGCCAACTCGCGGTGGTTCTGGACCTGTTGACCCACGCACGCTGCGAACGCCCGATCGCCACGCGCCTGCTCAGGGCGACCACCGATCTCGCGCAGATCTCCGGTTGGATGCACTACGACGCGAACGCCCACGGAGCCGCGCAACGGTACCTGCTGCTCGGTCTGCGCCTGGCCCGCGCCGGGAACGACACGGCCGCCGTCGCCAACATCATGGGAATGCTCGCCTACCAGGCCGCACACACCGGAGCCCGGCACGCGGCCGTGGAGCTCGCGGAAGCCGCAGTCGCCGCCGCCCGGCCCCACGCGGCCGCCGTCCGTGCCCGGGCCCACGGCCGCCTCGCCACCGCGCACGCCTCCACAGGCAACGTGGACGGCCATCAAAAGGCCGCAGACCACGCCCGGGAGTTACTGGACCGAGGGCCCCGCGAAGGCTCCGCCGCCCTCTATTACCTCAATCCACGCCAGCTCGACGCCGAAGCCGGCCAAGCCCTGGTCACCCTCGCCGGCACCCACCCAAAGCGAACAACCCTGCTGGAGGAAGCCGTCCGCCGGCTCACGCCGCTCGCCACTGTCCCGGCGGACACACCCTTCGGGCGTTCGGCCCTCCTGCATGGCTGCTACCTCGCCACGGCAAACCATCGGATCGGGAACCTGGAAGCGACCGCATTGGCACTGCACACGGCCCTGGACCGACTATCCGGTGTCCAATCCGTTCGATGTAGAAGTCGCCTCGTCGCCCTGCGCGCCGACCTGGTTCGACACCGCCACGACCCTGACGCCGTCGGCGCGCTCGCACGGCTCGACCAAGCCCTGGCCCAGATCTGAGACGGCGACCCCATGGATTTCGTAGAGCGCTCCTACAACCATCTCGACGCCCGGAGTCTCGTCCACCGTCTCTACATCGAACAACTTGGACGCTACGGCCGCGCGGACCACCCCGACACCACCGACGAAGCCGACCTGACGCCACCACGAGGTGGATTCCTGGTCGGCTACACCACCGACCGGGCACCCATCGCCTGCGGCGGATGGCGGCTCATCGACCACACCACGGTCGAGATCAAACGCCTGTATGTCGAACCCGTCCATCGAGGACACGGACACGGACGAAAGCTCCTGGAACTCCTGGAGAAATCCGGCGCCGACGCCGGAGCAACCGACATTCGACTCGAAACAGGGGCCGAAAACGACCGCGCACTCCACCTGTTCACCGCGAACGGCTACACGGCGACCACCTCGTACGTCCCCGGACGCAATCCACTCGTGAATCGAGCCATGCGCAAGCGTTTGTGACCGCGCGTGTGACGAGGCTCCGCCGCCGTCCGGTCGGCGCAACAGCCGCAGCGCGGACGTGCCCGGCTCACTGCTGGAAGGCGAACTGAAGCCCGGCGGCCGGTTCGACCACACAGGATGCAGGCCCCAATGGGGGCTGCCCGGTTTCAGTCCTACCGGTGAGGGCGACCACATGGTCTTCAACTCCGTTACTACGGTGGTGGCGCATGCAATCCGATACCACCCTCCTCCCCACGGCCCTCCACCGCCCGCAGAGCGGTCGCGGTCATCGCCAACCGGCGCGGAGAACAGATCCCTCAGGTGGCGCCGAGAGCAGCGAACGGCCTACATGTCACACGGAAGCGCGTTCCGGCACTTCTAAGGGATGACCACCATCCCCGAGCCCGGAGCATGTTCGATGGCAAAGCGAACTTCACGATACTCAGGCACCTTCCGGCGAACCACACGGATCTCGATCCGCCCGCGACCGGTGGCCTTGCCCAATGATGATCCGCGTGAGCAGCTGCAACTTGCGGTGCGCTCGGCCAGCCGGGGACTGATGTGGGCGCTGCTGATGGTGAGTCTGTTCGGCACCGTGATCACCGCGCCGATTCTGCCGTTCCCGGCGAACGTCCTGGTGGTGATTCCGAGTCTGGTCGGTGCCATGTGCGCCTCCCTTGCCGCGCTGTTCCGGTGGTTCGTGGCGTGTGCGGCCCTGATGGACGCGGCACGCCTCAAGTCGGCGCAGCGCCGAAGCGGCATCCGCCCGGGGAGGGTGAAGGCTTGAGAATCGTGCGGCGCTCCTCAGCTCCCGTTGACCACCTGAAGCTCGCCGACACGGATGTCGCCCACGCTCGAGCTGCGGCTCACGCCGGGGATCGTGCCGGTCCGGCCCGTGGTGGAGACCCACTGGACCGACCACGTCGTCGTGGCGGTGACCGTATAGGCGCCTCCGGCTTGCGCCTTGGAGATGCGCTGATAGGCGTGCCCACAGTCCGGCGACGGCGCGTCCTTGAAGACGGGGTCGTAGACGGTTCCCGGGGTGGTGCACGTCACGACCGTACCGTCACCCATGTTCCATTCGATCTTGTCGACCTTCGCGGTAATGGTGACCGTCAGCCGCATCGTCCTCGATGAGCTGTCCGACCAGTACACGTCCGGCGGCGACTTCTTCGACCAGGTCCAATCGCGTGTGCGCGCCGCCGGCTTCCATTGGGCACCCGGGCGCTGCGACACCTGCTCGGCCCCCCTGGACCAGGACCAGGCCGACGCCACCGGCCTGTGTACCCACTGCGACGCGCCGGCCCCCGCCCTCGTTGCCGCCTAACCCGAGCAGAACAGAAGGGAACCGCAATGTCCGACTTCGACACCCGGACGCTGGCCTCCGCCATCGTCGGAGAACTCGGCCACGGCTGGACCGTAGGCGAGACGTACCGCGACGTGAGGGGGACGCGGGTCGACCATCCCGACGGACGGTCGCTGCTGATCGCGCAGGCGCGCAGCCAGGTGCGGCCGGTACGGATCACCGTCCGGGCGGTACTGCCGGAGGGCTGCGACGAGTTCGAGTTCGCGCCCCTCACCGCCCGCGCCGACCGGGGGGCGCGGGCGATCGCGCGTGATGTCCAGCGGAAGATGCTCGGCCGCCACGCCGCCGCCCTGGGCCTCGTGCGCCAGCACCTGCGGCGCAGCCAGCAGCGGCACAAGGACGGGGAGGCCGCGGTCGAGCGGCTGGCCGCACCGCTTCCCGGTGCCCACTGGGCCCATTGCGAGCGAACCGACTCCTTCAGGGCGCAATGGGACGGCACGTTGGCCGATCCCGCCGCCGACCAGGTCAGCAACGTGCGGGTGATCGCAGAATTCTCCGGTGACGGCTCCGAGGTGAGGCTCGACCTCGACTGGCTTCCGCTCTCCGTCGCGGAGCAGGTCATGAAGGCGATCGGCGCGGCGACCGCTGCTGGCCGCGCGGGGTTGCCAGCCTCCCGCCAGTGAGGTAGATTAGTACATGTCGAATAGGGGATGGCAAACCCCGGATCGGCCACCACGGACCACCTCCCGCAAGGAGTTCACCATGACCGTCACCGCGACCGGCTCCCTCGACCTGAGCACCGCACCGCGACCGTCCGAGTGCGGTTCGCACCAGGCAGCCCGCGCTGTGGCATGCGGCTTCGCCGACTGGAACGAGGGAACCCACGGCGCCACCTACACCGACTGGGAGACCCGCGGCCCGAACGGACTCACCGACTACCGCGGCCCGCACGGCTGGGACCTCGACCTCCAGGTCGACGGACACCAGGTGAAGATCACCTGCAACTGCCAGACACTCGACATGTCGCACCACTGGTCGGTCACCCTCGACGGCCAGGCCCTCGACATCTCGATCATCGAGTACCAGCCCTCCGAGTCGAAGGGGCGTCAGGTCGGCCTCGCCGTACGACGCGCCCTCCGCGGTTGGTAGGCCCGGAGAAAACCGATGACCCGCCGATTCCGTTACAGCCCCGAATCCATCCTGATCTCCCCCGACGCCGGCGCGCAGCTGGAGTTCGCCGCCCACCACATCCAACGCGTCGGCCTCGCTCAGGGAGAGGTATTCGCCGGTGCCGGGCGAACCGTCCATCTCCCCTGCTCCGCCCTCGGGGCGCTGCTCGTGGGTGCCGGTGACGGCTGGCAGGACTGGAGGCGCAGCTACCCGTGGGACGGCATCCGCCGCGCCCGCGTCCGAGCCTGCGCCGTGCTGGCCGAGCACGTCTCCGGCGCCCCCGTCGTCCCGCCGGAAGGCTGGAGCGATGACGGATGGGCCCGGGCCCTCGTGCAGCAGTGGAGCGACCGGCCGGGTCGTACGGCCTCCGAGGTGACAGCAGCCTTCCGTGCGGCCGTCCTCCTCGCCGAGCGCTGCGACGCTCCCGGGCCGGGCTGTCGTGCAGATGCCGCCCCTGCCGGTCAACCCCCCTTGTTCTGAGGTCCTCCCCGGGTTGCCAAGGTCGCCCCGGAATGGTAAATTAGTACATGTCGAAAAAGGGAAGGCAAGCCCCGGTTCCGACCACCACGACCACTTTCCGAGGAGTCCCATGGCGTAACTGTTTTGGACGGTCGGTGACCTGCGCCGATGCCGCGTGACCTGGTCCCGCCGGACCAGTAGATTGATCTCGTGACCTCCTCCCCGCCGCC